>JAIRYU010000067.1 GCA_031267545.1 Holosporales bacterium
TTAGATTTTGTAATTTTGCGGCGATGTCGTTGTTCAGAAATGTACCGCGTAAGTTTCTCGTATTGAGTATCGCCATCGTTTTGAACGACTACGTCATGAATTACATCGTCGATACGAGGAACTGTAACTTCCTCGTTATCTAGCCGTATTGTTGAGGAAATGTTGTCTAACGCCGCCGTTGATGATTCAAACCCTTTAGCTACGATTTTTGTACGACGTTCAAACGGAGCGATGCGATAATCGACACTCGTAATTTTATACGGGATTCCGTCGACCGATATCCAACTTGAGCAGTCGATATCCAACATACATTCTTCATCGGCCAGCTCGCACGAAAGTTCGGTATTTCGCATAGAGAGAGCCATATACGCTTCTGCGGATTTTTGGATCTCATTGAGGATCATACATCCGCTTTGCGAGCGGAAAAAACTACGGCAATCATCATTTTCAACGTACTCCTGCACATTTTTCAGATTTATTCTGAGAAGTTTTTTATTTGCGCTTGGGGCATTTTGATTCAGTATTGTTCTCGTGAATGTTTCGGTCATAAATTGGTCATAGTCCCAGGCGATACCAAGCCTACTATCGAACGAATGTCTCCTAAGAGTCACCCCCGGAATATCATCCGAAATTGGAATGGGCGGCAGCGACAGTTCGTCCTTTTTCGCGAGTCTTGACGCGACGATAAAGTACTTTGTCGGTCTCGCGTTGCGAGCAATCCTATCTCCGAATCTAGGCCATGAGTCTACAAGCTTTCTCGGAGTTAGCGTATCAACTCGCCCAGATCGAAATCTGTTGCTAATTTGGGACGATAACGTAATCCCGCCGTTTCGCTTTGAAATCCATGAGCAAGAAACTTCTAAGTTTGTCTCTCCAATTGGGGCATTTCGCGACCGTCTAATTTTCAGCGAGTCGGCAATAATTTTGTCGTCAATCGGCTGAACAACGAGCCCGTCCCGCGGAGCAAGCATACATGAATTATGCGCATTTCCAGTTTTTGAAATTTCATTTGATGAGGTAGACACAAAGAGCTCCGGGTTCTCCATCTTGAATTTCTTAATGATATCTGCGGATGTTGGATTACCTCCAAGCTGATCGTCCGATTGATCGCCGCCGCTTTCTACGACTACGGAAAGTTCTACCGAAACGATATCCTCGCTAACTGCGAACGACGTAATCATTCCTTTGAAAAATATGACTCCATTTCTGATTATTTTGCATGTGTCGAATTGCTTAAGCCGTTCGTAATCCTGTATATCGTATTCGACAACAGCCTTAGGAAACCCTCCTTCGCGTTCTGCAATAGATAATTCCAACGCATTGTTTATTGCGTATTCGTCTGGGTTCCCGCATATGCTATACATAAACTGTATCTTCATGATATTAATTCCTTTCTAAAAAAATAATTGTTGATTAAAGTTGATCGAAGAAAGAAACTTTCTCCGGACTAATATTTCTACGTAGATTAGAGGCGACTTTCTCATCCCCTCTGATATTAGGTTAAGGCGCTAATAACCGCGCTGTCAAAAAATATTTACGCCCATACGCATGTTAATTGTTACCTCGGGATATTCCGCGGTTAGCTAGAGAGGTTACAGGCTTTCAGCGCCTCGTCTCGATCATTAAATTTAATGGCGTTAGAGCCGTAAATTTGATACGACTCGTGTCCTTTCCCTATGATGACGACTATATCGCCCTTCTTGATGAGACTCACCGCGTAAGAAATTGCTTCTGCCCTATCCCCGATTTCAATGGCTCCCTTTGCCGCGGACACGATGGCGGCCCTTATGGCCGCCGGATCTTCTGACCTTGGATTGTCGTCAGTTACAATCGTAATGTCCGCTATCTCCGACGCTATCGCTCCCATTTGCCGACGTTTTGTTTTATCTCTATCGCCACCGCATCCAAAAACGCAAACAAGCCTTCCGGCACAGATATTTTTAAAATCCGTCAGCGCGCATTTGAACGATTCGGTTGTATGCGCGTAATCTATGTAAACATCTCCGCCATTAAACGCGGTAACGTGTTCCATCCTCCCGGATAGCGCGGTAATCCCGCTGATCGCATTTACAATGTTGCTCATGTCGATTCCAGACGCATGCGCAAGAGTCGCCGCACACAGCAAGTTTGCAATTTGCAGTTTGCCAAAGAGATTAGTTGTTACGTTATCAAATTTTTCGCCGTTGCATACGACGTCGAACATCGTACGTTTCAGGGAGATGGAAATGTTTTCGGCAGTGACGTCGCCGCCCCCGCTAAATCCAAATGTGGTTACTTTTTTTCCGATATCGATAAGACGATTACATAATTCTGGATCGTCATATGGAGCCGCTATTACTCCGTCACATGGCAGAACTTCCTGAAACAATTTAAGCTTTGCAGACAAATAGGCGTCGCGATCCTTGTGATAGTCTAAGTGATCAGATGAAAAATTTGTAAACGCGGCTGCGGTTAATGTTACGCTGTGTAGTCTTTTTTGATCAATTCCGTGACTTGACGCCTCAAATGCAACGCGACTAATTCCACAGCCTGCGAGATGGTTCATTACCTTATGGATCGTTACCGGGTCTGGCGTAGTTAGGTTTGGAATCTTCATATCATGTGGGACATATGGAAGATTATTGACGTACAAACCGACGGTCCCGAGGGAGGCGGCAGGCAGCCCGTTAGCTATCCAAATTTGCCTCAGAAAGTGTACGACGGAGCTCTTCCCTTGAGTTCCAGTTACGGCAACGCAACACTCAGGCTGCGCTGAGTATTTGAGTTTAGCCAGGATAGACGCCGTCATCCTCGCATCGCTTACCGCCACAACATTATGGCGCGAGAAAATTTCACAGTCCTCGCCCTCGGCAAATACAACGCTTGCGCCGCGCGTAATTGCCTCCTCCACATTTACTATCGTATTAGCACATTTAATACCTACAAATATGTCGCCTCTCTCGACTAATCTCGAATCCAGCTTAATGCCCACAGTTATCTAACCCGTATTAATAATCGGAATGCCCTCGCCACGGAGCATGATATCACAATCCCCCTAACTTTTGTTGATGCGAAGAGAGATTTAACATAGCTGCGTTACATTCAAGACGGTATGCGCTACACTCCATGGTAAGTCCCCGGTGGGGAAATTCATGACGTCAAGGCTTGTAGCAACATGCGGAAACTAACAAACAATGACACAAAACCTGAGGGAACTTTCTCGGGCTCCGGCTCGCCCGAGAAAAAAGGGATAGTTACTCAGGTAATCGGGGCGGTTGTGGACGTCTATTTTGAGGGCTATCTTCCGTCGATTCACCATGCCCTAAAGTTACGAATTAACGACAAGGAGAAAAATCGGCCGGAATTGGACCGCTCATCTGACAGCGGCGCGGATAGCGACAGCGATCCTGAAACGAGAACGGTATATCTCGAGGTAATGCAGCACACAGGCGAGCGCGCCGTTAGATGTATCTCCATATCGTCTACCGACGGGATTGCAAGGGGAATGGCCGTTGAGAATACCGGTGCGCCGCTTATGGTTCCGGTTGGACGCGGCACCCTTGGTCGAGTGCTGAACGTTACCGGAAGTCCCATTGATAACCATCCGCCAGTCCAAACTACTACGTACTTACCAATCCATAGAGAGCCTCCGTCATTTGCAGAACAAACGACAACCCCCGAAATGCTGATCACCGGGATCAAGGTAATAGATCTTCTGACGCCATACGTTAAGGGCGGGAAAATTGGGCTATTCGGAGGCGCCGGCGTCGGTAAAACAGTCCTCATAATTGAATTGATTAACAATATAGCGAAGAAGCACGGTGGGTTTTCCGTGTTTGCCGGAGTCGGAGAACGCACGCGAGAAGGCGCAGATCTTTTTGAGGAAATGATAGCCTCGGGAGTAAACAAAGCTCCCGGAGAGGAAGGATCTAAGGCGGCCCTGGTGTATGGCCAAATGAACGAGTCTCCAGGGGTAAGAGCCAGGGTAGCGCTGACCGGCCTTACGATGGCCGAGTATTTTAGGGATACGGAAGGAAAGGACGTCTTGCTTTTCATCGACAACATTTTCAGATTTACGCAGGCTGGTTCCGAGATATCCACATTACTCGGGAGAATTCCGTCGGCGGTCGGATATCAACCGACCCTTGCCGCTGAAATAGGGGCGCTACAGGAAAGAATTACATCTACCGTCAACGGATCAATTACAAGCATTCAGGCGATATATGTCCCAGCGGATGACCTCACAGATCCGTCGGCCGTTACGTCGTTCATACACCTCGACGCTACCACGACGCTAAGTAGGCAGATAGCGTCATTCGGTATTTTCCCGGCAGTAGACCCGCTGGAATCTAACTCGAGGCTAATGGATCCGAAACTAATAGGAGAGGAGCACTATAGGGTTGCGACTGACGTACAGCGCATTTTGCAGACATTCAAGTCACTGCAGGATATCATAGCTATTATCGGAATGGACGAGCTGTCGGACGACGATAAATTAACGGTTACACGCGCTAGAAAAATTAGGCAATTCCTCTCGCAGCCATTTCAGTCTGCCGAGAATTTTACTGGACGCAAGGGGGTTTTTGTCGGACTTGCAGATACTATTGAAGGATTTAGAGCAATAGTAGACGGAGACGCGGATCATATTCCAGAAAGTATGTTTTCGTTCAAAGGAACTATAGGCGACGTAATCGACGCCTATGAAGCCTCCAAACAGAACTGACGCGCTGAGCGGTATGTTAGATAGCCCCTCCAATTTACAGGGACTACCTAAAGGCAGAAGTACGTAGATCCCGGGTATTACAACACGCAAACCCGTAGGTTTTTGC
>JAIRYU010000033.1 GCA_031267545.1 Holosporales bacterium
CGGCAGATTTACAGTCTGCTGCCTTTAACCACTCGGCCACCCTTCCCACTCGCTCACCAAGCAGTTTATATCGTACAGGCGTCGATGTCAATTGTGACTGCTCTTCGTCGATCCCCAAAATTGCCTATCGCTTTGAGTTATATGATCTGGCATATAGAAGGGATGGTATTGTCGAATAACGAGGATTGGGATACAGTTACGAGAACGTATTGATGCGCGTATACGGCTATTGCGTATAAAAATACCGTATAAGCTACACGTTCTTAGCTCATGTTCATAGGTATTAAAATTACTGTTAACCGCTAAATGGGCTAAACGTATGATATTTTTTCAACCGCGTAGCTTTTTGAGCCGCCTGGAGCCTCAACGAAGACTACATCCCCTACCTTTTTGCCAATAACCGCCCTAGCGGTTGGAGACGTTACTGGAAGCAGTCCATTTTTCACGTCGGCTTCGAAACTCCCCACTATTTGAAATGTAAAAATAAACCCCGTTCCGGTATCTGACAACGTAACGGTAGCTCCAAATTTAACGGTATCCGAATTAATTGCGGACACATCCACTACGGATGCGCTGCCAACTATTCTCTCAAGTTCCAAAATACGAGCCTCAATCATGCCCTGCCTATCCTTTGCAGCATGATACTCGGCATTCTCTGAAAGGTCCCCCAGCGCCCTAGCGGCTGCTATGGCAGCTACAGCATCCTGACGCTCAACGAGCTTTAATTTTCGAAGTTCCTCCTGAGCCGCAAGAAACCCATTGCTTGTCATTGGTAACGAATCCAAACTCATTATCCTAAAAATACGCAGACACATCCCGCGACTTTTACCACAAAGATGCCCGTCGCGTCAATAGACTTAATTTCGGAGTTGGATTAATCCCAGGGGGTAAGTTTTTGAATGTGTGTATACAACTACGCTATGGCAACCATACTTTTCGCGTTGTCTTTACAGAATCCACACGGCGTACCCGACATGGCGAATAGTTTTTATCACGCGCGGAGTTTTCGCGTCGTCTCCAATTTTCTGCCGAAGTCGCGCAATCTGTACGTCGATGGTTCTTTCAGATACTCCGAATGCGAATTTTTGAGCGAGCTCGCGTCTAGCGTATGGCTGGTTAGGTTTTCGGCAAAGCGCGCGTAATAGGGTTAACTCCATTGTTGATAGACGTATGGCAGACGTTCCGCGCGTCAGTTCACCCGATATTAAATCGAATTTACAATTCCCTAATTTAAGGATGTTGCTGTGATTACGATGCGTATGAGATCGAGATAGAATTGCGTTCAGTCTTGCAACCAACTCCCGCTCTTCAAACGGCTTAGTCAAGTAATCGTCTACTCCCGCCTCAAATCCGGCTATTTTACTGTTGATATCGCCGACGGCAGTCAGCATGAGAGCCGGAATCTCGCTTGCGTGAGTTTCTGATATTCTCACCGATTTTACGAATTCCACGCCTGACACATTTGGCATCATCCAGTCGACAACCATTATGTCGAAGTTCTTAGTTTCGAGTAACTTGTGGGCTTCCGTTGCAGATGTTGCCCCAGTAGAGTCGAACCTGTTAACCTTCAAAACAGATACGATAAGGTAGAGAAGACGTTCATCGTCGTCTACAACTAAAACCGACCTTGTCAACTTTGCCAATCCTGAAGGACTCCACCGTGCATAATGCCCCATTGCCGCGGGAATTGCAATTTCATAGAGCAACTTATTGCAAATTCCTGAAGGGGGATCGGGATGTTTTTGGAAATCCTAAGAAATCAATCTAACGGTGGAGAAGGGGCTAAGCGCCCCTTCTCCTTAATTCCGGGATTTAGGTTTTAGTATAAAAGCCCATCGAGATCATGGTCGAGAAAATAGTTACCGTTCACAGGTAAATACGTAACCCTCGCGTCAGTTGTTGTTCTCGCTGCTGGACGATCAGCGCGAAAGTGGACGGAGCACACAGGAAAATACTCCACATCTCCTGTTCCTTCCGGGCAAATTTGACCTTGATCCAAAAGGCGACGACCATCACGGCCATATCTTCCTGTAAACGGAGCTTGTTCTCTACAAATATGGCACCGTGCGCACAGCATCGCTATACTAGGACGATCACTAAGTAGTTGATGCTGCATGGCTCTGACCGTACCGGGGAATGGATTTCCGTCAGAATCAAGATCAAGGCCTACAAGTACCACCTTCGCCCGATTAGCGACGATGCTCATTATGATATCAACATGTTCACGACTAAGGAATTGCGCTTCGTCTATCGCGCAAACGACCTTTTTCCCACCTCTGGCAGCTCTATCTAAGGCTTCGCGGAGTCTCTCGAGCGTATTGTCGTGTGACAGTACGATTATATCTGCAGTTACCTCAGGCGCGCCTGGCGCCCTTGATACTATTTTAGTAGAATGCACAGAGTTTTCATGTGTCACGGTCACAATTGTGCGCCCTTTATTGCATTCTTCTTGCACATATCTTAGCAACCACTCTGACTTTCCAGCATACATCGGGCCTACCGCGCATTCCATCTTTACCTTTTCCGGAAGAGGCGCTATTGGAGGAACCGAGTCTGATTCCTCTGTATCAAACGCTATCCCGCCTACGATCTGGGCAATTTTACATGCATCAAGCTGACCCGGATTCCCCCTCGGTAAGTCCGCTATGAAGCGCTCCGTTTTTTTATAATTAAGCGCAACTGCCCGGCGCGGATCAGCCTGCATACTATTACACGTCGCAACACATAGCAAAGCCAGCGCTACCGCCCTTAAACAAACAAACATTTTTAACTCACAAACAAAAATCACGGACATTCATCCTAGCAAGAAAAAGCATGCGCTTCATTAAAATTTTATATTTTTGTCGTTGGCCGTTCCATAAAGGCGCGCGCATGAGTATGGCGGCGAAGGAGAACACAATCAAATAATTGAGATTCCAAGATATCGGCGGAGGAGTGAGCGAATTGTCGGGGGTTCATTTGCCAAAGCCGGCGTTGACAATTTCAGTTAGGTTGATCTATCGTTGGAGTATGTTCGCAATTGCGGTCGTGTACAGTGTTGATATCTGAGAGATTATTTTCTGATAGAGTTCCGTGCAGTGTTGAAGGAGAAAAAACATGGGTTATCGGGTTGTCTGGCGGCGCCGATAGTCTGTGTTTAACTTTGCTCGCTCACAGCTATGCCGTAGATCGCGGAATCCGCGTGGTTGCGTGCATTGTTGACCATAAGTTGAGACCTGAGTCTTCGACTGAGATACTGCCGACTATTGGAATTTTAAAAGACAGAAGGATCGAGCATGAGGTTGTTGAGTGGGATCATCCGGCCGATATAGGCGGCAGCATAGAACTCAAGGCGAGGTCTGCGAGATATGACCTATTGTATAGGTTATGCAAATCCATCGGCGGCGGAGCGTTGCTAACCGCGCATCATGCGATGGATCAATGGGAAACGTTTTTCATGAGGTTATCGCGCGGGTCGTCAATAAAAGGCCTGACCGGTATTAAGGACGTTTCAGATTTCAAGGACGTCAAGTTATTTCGCCCGCTACTTGATTTTTCGTCTTGGGACGTCAAGCAGACTTTGAGGGATAGGTTCGGGATTAGTTCTTATGTTGATGATCCGTCGAATTACGATTCGAAGTTCGAGAGGGTGAGATGGAGGAGAGCATACAAAATTTTTTCCGAGAGATATCGCCTAAGCTACGATAGCATAGGCAAATCAATTAGACGGTTGCAGGAAGCCGATGACTGCCTTGAGCAAATAGCTTGTAAGGCTTTCGCTGATGTTTTTGACGGTGAGCTCATTTCGATAGGAAAATTTAGAGAGCTGCATTGCGAGCTAAGAATGCGAGTTCTTGATATGATGATTAGAGCCTTATCGCCAAAGAGTAGGCGAATAATTTCATACAGCCTACTGAAGCGGACGGTCAATGACATGTGTCAGGATGGATTTGTTGCGACCAATATGTCTGGTTTGGTGCTGCGGAAAAAAGGAGGAGAGCGCGATTGTATAGAAATATCCGTAGAGAATAGGCCGGTTGTAGATAATGACCAATCTCGCTGGTGATAAATTCCAGTATATTGATAACTCAAGAGTTTCAACGCTTTGATTGTTGATCATGCTTAAGTTTATAGATTTATTTTGCGGGATTGGCGGATTTCGCGTGGCTTTGGAGCGACTTGGCCATAGGTGTATCTTTTCGAGCGACATA
>JAIRYU010000037.1 GCA_031267545.1 Holosporales bacterium
CTGTCAATGCCACTGCTGGCATCCTTAACCGTTCACAGGCGCGAACCAACTCATTCATCCTTACGGCCACCTCACATATGGAGTACGCGCTGTGCGCGCGAAGACATATGAACGAACCCATAACGCCGCCACGGCGCGGTCGGCAGATTCTATCGCGACCACGCTGAAACCACCCAAACGCTTGTCTACGCCAGGATCGCCTTACTCCGTTTTGTGGGGATACCTCCAGCCTGGGCTATCTCAGGCTTTCTTTCTGCGTATTATTCGATTCCTCCTTATTCTTTATACCTACGGGGCTGTATCTGCCTGGCGTACTCTCTGAGGCGCCACTATCTCTTCTAGCATATGTTTGAGTACATGCCAGTTTCTTAGCAGATGTGCGAGGATACTCTCCCTACGGCGCGCGTCGGTACGTGACAACTTTTCTGGGATCTCCTCATTTACTTCGATTATACGGATGCAAGCGCGGAGGGTTTCGACGGTCGGACGCTCGCCATACATTTCGTAGAGGTCATCTTCAACTTCCTCCGGTGTTACTGTTCGTGGTGGTAGATCCGCAGGCTGTATATCCACGTTGGGCAGTTGTGGTAGGGCATTTTCGACTTCCTCTTGCGTTTCGGGAGCCGTTCGTGGTGGGAGATCCGCAGGCAGTACATCCACGCCGGGCCGTCGTGAGGATCTGTCACGGGGCGCCCTGTCGATCCGCGGGGGATGAAACCGCTTGTAGAGAAGCCAGTTGTCATGGAGGATTTGCAGCATCTGTGTTAGATTCCCGAGGTCGCCTATTTTGTAGGGTGGTAGCACGTCTTGTTTCAACATTTCGTTATACATATGGACTAGGACCGCTCTCACCTGGTGGACTCTCGTTATTACCCGAAATTGGTTCACCAGGAACAACGTCGTGCGGTACCGCAGGACTTTTGTAAGTTCCTCATCGGCTCTGACGCGGAATACTTTCAGCGGGTTTCGTGGTATTCGCGGTCTTTGCGCGACGGCGGGCTGACTCTCCGGCGCCTGTCTTTCCTCCATTGCCTGGGCGCTGCTACCGGTATTCGCTATCAGAATTGCTGCCGCGCTGACCTTGGTTATTGCGCTGATTGTTGACATACTTGCCTCCGTCTCTCAGTTGTAGTGACATTTATTGCCCGCCCATTTTACCTAATTCTACTGTATGATGCAATGCAAAACTCATCTGTGCGCCATACTTTACCCCGACGTCTGGGGAGGGCTCGGAGTTAGTTGTCAATCCCGGCAGCAATTGCGCGCATGCCTGAACCAGCCTACGCAAAGAGAGCCTCCGTCCTGATGAATCAGCGCCGAATACGCGGTAATTGTAAATTAAGACGTTGCATCAATCGCAAATCCGCCTCGGGATCTACGTTGGCTGTAGTGAGTAACTTATCTCCTCCGAAAATTGCGCTTGCTCCGGCAAAAAAGCAGAGAGCCTGCAATTCGTCGCTCATAGTTTCACGACCGGCCGATACGCGCACTATGGACTGCGGCATCAATATCCTGGCAAGCGCGACGCACCTGACAAAATCGAATGGGTCAATCTCCGGCGAATCCTTGAGCCTGGTTCCAGGGACCTTAACAAGCCTGTTGATTGAAATGGAAGATGGTTGTTCGTCTAGGTTTGCAAGCAGCGTCAACATTTTAATGCGATCGTCATTTGTTTCGCCGATTCCTAAAATTCCACCAGTACAAACTTTAATTTTGTGCTTCTGTACGAGCTTGATCGTCTGCAACCTCTCTTCTATTGTTCTTGTGGTTATGATTTTGTCGTAATACTCCGGAGATGTGTCCACATTATGATTGTAGTAGTCCAGTCCGCGATTCTTGAGCTCAATTACTTGCTCTTCATTCAGAGCGCCCATGGTAAGGCATGTTTCAAGTCCGAGTTCCTTAACTTTGGTTACGGCTTGACATGCTATTTCAAAAACCTGAGGGTCTGGCGACCTTCCGGACGCGCCAATACAAAATCTTGAGCTTCCCAGTTTCTTGGCTTGTTTAGCGGCTTCCAGCGCTGTGTCAACATTTGTGATTATCTGCTTCGGAAACTTAGTCCCATTTTTAATAGACTGGGCGCAATATGCGCAATCTTCGCAACATCCACCGGTCCGAATGCTGAACAGAGTACTGACCTGTATTACATTCGCATCGTTGCGCTCTACATGAACAGAGCGCGCCCTGAATATGAGATCAAAAAATGGAGTCTTAAATATATCCTTCGCCGCATCGAACGTAATCATCTAGTTCGTTTCAAGTACACGGTTACTCGTCAACGCGTATGTCATTCTCATCCATGATGTCCGTCTTTATCTTCTGAGCCAATTCATCGCGCCGCGCTTTGGTATCCGTACTCGAGGTGACAGTAACCGTCACGCTGCGGTTATAGCTATTAACATTAACCGCTATTACATATGCATGTTCCCCAGTTGGATCGAACGAATCTACTCGCGTTCTCTCGGTGCGTATCTCTCCCTTTGATTTGTCGACATATTCAATGGGGTACTTCCGCATTACATCCATAGTGGCGTCCCATATAGCGTCCTTCTTCTGCTCCTGCTTCCGTGCTTCCGGCGATTTACTTTTATTATCGGCGTCTACCGGCGCTCGTTGAGACTGCTCTCGTTGAGTCAGCCTCCTATATATGTCTCCCAATCTTCCACCCCTGTCGCCAAGGAGATGGCCGAGCTCTTTCCTGCTGCGATCCTTGGAAGTTTCAGGCGCATCGTCGATAAGTTCAGAATCGCTTGCTAACACGCTCCACGTATTCGCGCATACCACATACGCGAAGACCGTAACAACGATTCTACTAACATTACCCACAGCACACTCAGACATACGGCACATAAGCGTCGAAATTATATCGCATGAGAATTTATATTGCCAGAACTAAGTTGTCCGCAGGCCGCCATTATATCGGCTCCCCTTCTTGTTCTAATAGATACCTCTACGTCGCATTCTTTCAGAACATTAGCGAATGTCTGAATCTTCATACCCGTCGACGTTTTAAATTCGCACCCGCTCCATTCATTAAATCTCAGCAGGTTAACTTTGGCGTTTAGCGGTTTTAGAAGATCGCGAAGCTCAATGGCGCATGATTTGGAATCATTTATCCCATTTATCAAAAGATATTCGAACGTAATTTTTAGGAACTTGTGATGGGAGTAATATTCTTTGCACGCATCCAGTATGGATGCAATATTGTATGTGTTATTAATAGGCATTATCGAGCTCCGTATCTCATCGTTGGGAGCGTGTAACGAAACGGCAAGCCTACATGGCAGTTCCTTCGATATCTTTCGGATAATCGGAGAGATTCCGCAGGTTGACACCGTAATTTTCCTTCGTGATAATCCGGCTTCGGTATCAAGCATTACGTTATAAATTGCTCGTAAAACGTTTTGGTGATTCAGGAGCGGTTCTCCCATGCCCATAAACACAATATTTGACAGACGGTCGTCACACCCCCACATGTTCGTGTAATCCTTCACAATTAGAAATTGAGATATGATCTCCTCGGCCGACAAATTTCTTACAAACCCCAAACGACCGGTGCTACAGAATTTACAACCCATGGCGCATCCTACCTGCGATGAGACGCATATAGTCTTGCGTTTTACGTCGGGAATGTATACGCACTCTATTGTCGACGTATCAGATAGCCTTAGCAAAAATTTTATGGTTCCATCTGACGATTTTGCAGTATTAATAACTTGCGGGCGATAGATGTAAAACATTTCATCTAATCGTCCTTGGAGTAATTTCCCTATGTTCGTCATATCGTGAAACGACGTTTTCCCGAATCTGTATATCCACTCCCAAATTTGAGACGCCCTAAATGTGGGAATTCCAGCTTCCTTAAGAATTGCCTTAAGTTCGTCTGCTGAGTGGTTCAAAATTCCGCTCTTCATTCGTCTACCCAAAACTTACTTCAAATCGTGGCGCTATATGCTTCATGCAGCGGAGAGCCTCTCGATGATATGAGTGGGGCGCTGGGAAATTCTCCTGAGAGAAGCGGGGGTCATTTTGGGCGATATATGTTCTAGGAATTTATCGAACTTTTCCTCGACTGGAACGTTTAGTTCCATCGATTTGAGGAATTCCCCTGAAACTCCGGTCAATGTCAATACGGTGTCTATTCCAGCAGAGTTTCCTCCAAGGATATCGGTCCACGGCGTATCTCCTACCATCGCAGTTTTTTTACAATTTCCTAAAAACGACAATGCAAAATCGTATATCGCATGGTGCGGCTTTCCGAAGTATATCGTTTTCCCACCCAGCCTTTCGTAGAACTCGCCTATTGCTCCTTGGCACATAACCAGACGTCTCTGCATAGCTCCGTTATATCTGACATATTCCAATGCGAATATATCCGGATTAACGACGACGAGCGGTTTCTCATATTTCAGACACGTATCCAAAACTTCTGCGACTTCCTCAAGGCCGGCAAGGTCGTGAACGTTCGTTGACGTAACGTCCTCGACGGCGACTTCATCCCCATTCTTCTTACGCGCCGCATCCATCATAAATGACGACCTAGCTTTGTCGAGTAATCCAACATACGCAAAATCTGCCTCCTGTAACGTTTGCGTCTCAACGATGTCGCTATCCGCAAATATCTCGGCATTTCTTGTAAAGAGCTGAAAGCAGGATTTAGCGTCGGGAATGTGGCGAGATATTGTTTGCCTAAACGCCTCCCCAGAGCTTATAAACTCGTCGTAGTGCGCGCCTGACAGAAGCCCTCTTTGGGCGTATTTTTCTATGCACACAGAAGCTACGAGGGAGGTGTTTGACAGTATTGTTACAGACAAACCTGAGGCCTTTATTTTGGCGAGAGTTTCGAGGACTCCTGGATAAAGGTCCTTACCGTCGTATATAACGCCATATACGTCGACAAGTAGCGAATCGTACAATTGATATATATCGTCTAAACTTTTGTAAATCATAAACGCGCCATTTAAATTTAAAATTGAACCTGTAACATTTCCGCTAGATAACCACCCGTTTGTAGTAGATGAATCCGGAGCACACAGCAATACCAGCCGAACACCAAAGCGTTACCTCTCCTATCTTTGCAACGATCTCCGATTCCAGAACTCTTGCTAGTATAACGACTGAGATCGAAATCATTTGCATCGCAGTTTTCCATTTAGCCAGGATAGCAGTTTTAAAGTGACCGCCAGTCGATTCGGTTACGTCTCTCACGCTCGATACTGCAATCTCGCGGCACAAAATAACGGCGGACGGAATCAATGCGATTTTGGATAACAGCCCAAATCCAGACAAAAAAAGTACCGCCATTGAAATAAGGATTTTATCGGCAAGCGGATCCAGTATCCTTC
>JAIRYU010000071.1 GCA_031267545.1 Holosporales bacterium
CATTTATTGCTCTCAGATGAAACTTGACGTCATAGTGATAATGTTGATGAACGTCTTCGTATGGAGGTATAGAATGTACCCCTACGTCGAAAATATTTTTGTTAACAGGCTCGACAGAAAGTCCGGATTCCTCAAAGGCTTCTTTCAAAGAAACTCGCAGCAAATCGCTGTCTCCGTCTGCGTGACCGCCAAGCTGCAGCCAAGCGTTGAATTTCTTGTGATGAGTTAACAAAATGGCTGTTCCGTGAACATTTTCAATCCAGCAGCTTGCTGTAAAATGCCCTTCTTTACAACTACGTTCAAAGCAATTGGGTTCCCTTGCCAAAAAAGCCAACATTTTGCGCTTATCTTCTCGCTCCATTAAGTCATTGGGAAAGTAATTATTCAATAAATCAAGTATTGTCATGTTGTTTTTCTCGTCAAAAACCCTCGCATTGCGCCGTTGTTCATCAACTTCAGGCACGTTTGTATGTTTTCTTCTGAGCAATGATACAAGACTTTCACTTCAGAATCTTTTTTAACTGTATCAACAGAGCAAATTATTCCGACCAAGATCTAGCGTCTTGCCGCTACTTGCCGGCGTCTTCAAACTGCTTCCTGTATTTCCCGAGACCGCCAAACACCTCGCCCATAACTCCGGCTGTCTTCCCGCCGCTCGCCGCGCTATCGCTGACGATTTTAACGTCTCGTTCGCCGGTTGCCTTTGATACAGACTTCACAACCCCGCTGCTAGAAAATGTAACAACGACGACACTCTGGCCGATCGTCTTGCTATCCATAGGTCCGGTTTTCTCGGTTTTCTTCGCAATATAAAACCATCGGTAACTTCCGTCGCTTGATATAGACGAACTAGCCGTGGGAGATCCCATTCTCTCAAACACATCCTGAGACGTGTCCTTTCCGACAGCGACCTTATTAAAATCGCCGAACTCCCCTACATATCCGCGATTCATAACAGACGTCTCACATGCGCAAACAAAAAGAGATACACAAATCAGAACCGGAATATACGACGGCAGCCTCATATCCGAGCTATCCCTCTCCTGCGGAATGTTCAGGAGAACGATCCACCAACTCAATTAAGGCCATAGGGGCAGCGTCTCCATACCTGAACCCAGCCTTCATTACCCGTATATACCCTCCGGGCCTATTCTGGCTCCTTGGCGCAATATCGTCAAATAGCTTCTTCACAACCTCGTTGCTCTGAAGCCTCGATACCAATATTCTACGCGCGCTAAGCGTACCTTTACGCGCCATGGTAATAAGCTTCTCAACAATAGGCCGTAACTCCTTCGCCTTCGGGAGAGTTGTCTTAATTTGCTCATGCTCCAATAGCGAGCATGCCATCGCCCTGAACATAGCCTTCCTATGCGAGCTCGTCCTATTCAACCTTCGTTGCGCATATCCATGTCTCATAACTACACCCCCTTCAATAACCTAAGCGTACTGATCATCCAGTTTTTTGGACAATTCGTCAAGATTTTCAGGCGGCCACTCTGGCACAGTCATACCAAATGACAACCCCATCGTTTCCAGCACCGCTTTTATCTCATTCAAAGATTTCCTCCCAAAGTTGGGAGTTCTCAGCATATCTGACTCAGTCCGCTGAATCAGATCCCCTATGTAGAAAACATTTTCATTCTTAAGGCAGTTCGCTGACCTTACGGAAAGTTCGAGTTCGTCAACCTTACAGAGCAAACATTTATCGAACGGAAGATCATCGCACGCGCCCTCAACATCGCGATTAGTCGCGTCATCATAATTAACGAACAGAGAAAAGTAATCCCGCAGCACAGCGCTCGCCTGCGCCAAAGCGTCGTCAGGCCTAACCGACCCATCGGTCTTTATCCGCATAATCAATTTATCATAGTCTGTTCGCTGGCCCACCCTTGCCTGCTCAACCTCGCAACTCACTATGTCTATCGGATTGAATATCGCATCAATTGGAATATACCCCATGACACTTTCTTCAGTATTGTGCGAAGCCGGCGCGTACCCTATGCCGCTCTCAACCGTCAACTCCATGCGCAACTCGGCGCCTGCGGACATGGTACATATTAGGTGCTCCGGGTCCATAATTTCTATGTCCGTGGAACACTCTATATCCCGCGCGCGCACAGCCTTCTCTCCTTTAACGACCACCTTAACGCGCCGTTGACGTTCGGAGTGAAGCTTAAGCCTAAGCGTCTTCAGATTCATAATAATTTCCGACACATCCTCTCGCACGCCAGGAATCGTCGAAAACTCATGAGCTACGCCGTCTATCTTCACGGCAGTCACGGCTGAACCCTCGATTGAGGAAAGCAACACACGCCTCAACGCATTCCCCAGCGTCATCCCAAACCCCCGCTCTAGAGGGGTAATCGTTACCGTCGCGTCCCTTAATTTAATGTCAGAATATCGCACGTCGACCCGACCTGGCATCATCAATTTGTTATAGACGTTCACGTAAAACTCTCCAATTATAAAGCGCTAGTTTCTGCGAGCCTTAGGCGGCCTACATCCGTTATGCGGAAGCGGGGTTACATCAGTGATCGAAGTAATCACAAACCCGGCGGACTGCAAGGCTCTTATAGCGGTCTCTCTCCCGGCCCCCGGCCCCTTAATAATTACTCTAACGCTCTTAACGCCATGCTCCGCCGCCTTCCTGGACGCGTCCTCAGCGGCAAGTTGGGCCGCATACGGAGTCGATTTGCGCGACCCTTTGAACCCGACAATACCGCCCGACCCAAACGAAATAGTGCCGCCAGCTTCGTCAGTGATAGTCACTATCGTGTTATTAAAGGTGGCATTGATATGTGCCACAGCGTTAACAACGCCCTTCCTGTCTCTCTTCTTAGTCCTATTTATTGTTTTCTGCGCCATAAACTTTCCTATTACCTAGTTACCATCTTCTTGCCTGCAATCGGAATGGCCTTCCCTTTCCGAGTTCTAGCATTTGTGTGAGTGCGCTGCCCGCGAACCGGAAGCCCTTTGCGATGCCGAAGTCCCCTATAGCATCCAAGATCAGTAACTCGCTTGATATTCAACGACACCTCTCTTCTGAGATCTCCCTCAACCTTATAGTCGCTATCTATAACCTCCCTGATACGCAGGACCTCCTCGTCAGTCAGGTCATATACGCGCCTCTCGTCTGGGATTCCCACTTTTTTAACGATGCTTCGCGCATGGTATGAACCTATCCCATATATGTACGTTAATCCAATTACAACCCTCTTCTGGGTCGGTATATTTACGCCGGCAATACGAGCCATTACTCCCTCTCCTTCTTGTTCAAAATATTCCGCGCCGCATCTCTAACATCGTCAAGACTAAGACTAGCGTCCACGTCCACCAACACACCGGCGTTTGAATAATACCTCGCGAGAGGACCGGTTTTCTCATGATACTCGAACAGTCTACGCTTCAAAGCAACCTCATTATCATCAGTTCTACGCTCAAACTCCACTCCTCCGCATCCGTCGCAAACACCGCTTACAACTGGATGTAAAAAGAAGTCGTTGAACACTTTACCACAACCCGCGCACTTATATCTACCAAGAATTCTCCTGACCACTATATCATCGCCAACCGAGAAATTTAAAACCAAATCAATATCCCGCCCAAACTCTTTTGCCAGGCTCGACAATCCTTCGGCCTGACCAACGGTCCTCGGGAATCCGTCGAACAACACCTTCCCTATCTCTTTTGGTCCGAGTTTATTCAACTCGCTTCTCACGAGATTTAAAATAACAGCGTCCGGCAACAACTCTCCGGAGTCCAACAGCTCCCCAACCGTCCTACCGCGTTCCTCAACGTACGTACCTTTGCCGCCTCTTAGGACGTCTCCAACGGATATAACAGAGAATCCATAATCGCTCGCCAAAAACTCAGACTGAGTCCCTTTTCCGCAACCTGGAGCTCCCAGCAATACGATCCACGAATCGCTCATTATATCAGTCCCTTTGCCCTTCCCCGCTTAAACAACCCCTCATACTGCTGCGCAATCATATGAGATTGGAACTGAGCGACAGTATCGATTGACACATTGACGACGATCAACAGGCTTGTGCCTCCGAAGTAGAACGGCAGCGATATCTGCGAGAGTATAATCTCAGGCAACATACATATAAGACACAAATATACAGCCCCAATCAATGTTAACCTCGTTAAGATCACATCGATGTAATTTGCGGTAGTCTCGCCCGGACGTATGCCGGGAATATAGCTACCGGACTTCTTCAAATTGTCGGCCGTATCTTTCGGATTAAACATCAACGCGGTGTAGAAGAACGCAAAAAACACGATCGCGGCTATATAACATACCATGTACAAAGGCTGACCGTGGCTGAAGACCCTCGAAATAATCCCCAGGATAGATTCCGGATCTACGTCAACAAACCCAGACACCGTCATCGGCAACAACAGTATCGATGACGCGAATATCGGCGGGATAACGCCAGCATTATTCAATTTCAACGGCAAGTAGGTCCCCTGCTGCTGCGCAGGCGCGCCGCCAGCCGTATGCCGCTTTGGATATTGGATCGGAATCCTCCTATTAGCTTTTTCCATGAAGACTATGAAAGCGATCACGCCAACCACCATCACAATCAACACAAACAACGACATCAACGAGATCGCGCCC
>JAIRYU010000032.1 GCA_031267545.1 Holosporales bacterium
TGAAGATGGACGTTAACGCAACGTTTGTAGCAAGGCAGCATATGGCGGTTACTATTGCTACAACCCACGACGCCCAGCTGCCCATAGAAATCTCGGCGGCTCTCGTGAACAGTTCTTCCGTTGGAAGTCCGGCCAAAAGGGCGGAACATCTAGCGCTCGCGCATACTAACCCGGAATACACTATCGTCAATGTAACGCCCCCCACGCAGCATGCGTATCCGCAAAACTTGATGATCATGTTTCTGTTATCTCTGTCCTTTTCCGGAAGCGAGTTTTTTATGTACATGAACACGGTCGAAGACATTATGAATCCGGCAAGCAAATCCATGGTTTGATACCCTGTCTTAAATCCTTCCGATACGGCCTGAATTCCGCTAGTCGCAACATCGTTCGTCACGTTTGCGTCACAGAAAAATAGGACTCCTACCAGCACTATCGCCACGCCGCCAAACTTAAGAGGGGTGAAAATCGTACCTATGATCTGAATAAGTTTCCCAGGATTCCATGCAAACAACGTCATCAATGTGCAGTACGCTAGGTTAAACACGAAGTTCGTTAAATCTGGCATTACAACATGCATGCCTCCAAATGAAACATTGACATTTCTGGCGACTGCCCCAAATGGACCGGCTACCATCATCATTATAAACATCAGAACCGCCGTAAGGTATTTCCCCAGCGGGGCAAGATACTTTCTGTGATCGGCGTCGAATAGCACAGCTCCAAAATATCCGAGCAATGGAATGATAACTGCTGCGCATGCCCATCCGATTAATGCCATATCCCAATTGGCCGGAAATTCTCTTCCTAAAGCTAACGGGAATATCAGGTTCCCTGATCCAAACAACATTGAGAAAATCGCAAATCCTGCGATGACTGATTTACCGAGTAAATTCATAACGCCCAAAAAATAAACCTTGAATTTCTATGCGATTGTACACGATAACTTTCGCGCAGAGCAAGACGTTAGGCGAGCCGCGAATCTGAATCTGATTTTTCTTGCATCTTGAAATTTGGTAATGCGACAATGTCGTATGCGCTTGCGCCCATGGCTCAATTGGATAGAGCGTCAGACTACGGATCTGGAGGTTGAGAGTTCGAATCTTTCTGGGCGCGCCATGTTTGAGTGATTTTTGTTTTCGAATGGAATACCGTATGAGTTTTAGAACTGCGTTTAAGATTTACGTATGCGCATTTATTCCGACGCTATGCGCTCAGCAAATCGCTCCTGTATATCCGGCTAATGCCGGTCAGGGGACGCTGCAGCAGACTGCGGGAGTTGAGCAAGGCGGGATTGGTCAGCAACAGCAGGCGCGAATAAATATCGTTGAAGCGTTCGTAAAAACAGGCGATACCTTCGCTAAGCAGGCTATTCAATTGAAGCGGGCAATCGTGATTTTCTATGCGATTAATTGTCCGTATTGCGATAATTTGTTTGCGGCGTTAGCCAATCACATTGAAAGCTTAAAAAAAGCGGGTATCGACGTAGTATTTGTAAATGTTCCAGCCCCGGATAGATTACAGGCCGGGCAGCCGCCCACCGCAGACGAATATAAACAGGCGGTTGAAAAGGTAACGGCTCGCAATATATCGCTAGATGGGAGTAAGACGTTCGTAGTTGCGCTTGCGGATGCGTCAACATTAAGCAAGCTCTCTATCACTGGATTACCTGTGATGTTTGCCATGATAGATTCCGTAGAAAAAGCGCGTAAGGTTGGACAAGAAGCTACCCAAACGTTCAATAATGCGGATGAAGTTAAGAGGTTTATCGCATTGTTTGGGAGCGTAACCGAAGAGGATACAAAGAGCGAGAAAGCTAAATCGGGGAAACCTGCCGATCATAAGCGAGGAAGAAAGGGATCAGAAACTCTTGGAACCGCGCAACGCGGGATTAACAGGAGTTTGGCAGAAGAGTATACGGATATGCTAAATTCGATGGGACTGAACTGTCCGGCTTCGTTAGGGAATACCCAACGATCTGCGCAGCCTGCATCGAACGTAGCGGTTCCGGCTTCCAACAGGCGCGGATGTATGTGTTCTTGTAAGTAGGCGCGCGTACTTGAAGCGTAGTGATGTGTTAAATTGTCTTGTTTATGTTAAATAACTAATCGTGGTTGATGTTGTAATTCTTGCCGCCGGACGCGGATCGCGAATGTGTTCGTCCGTTCCAAAGGTTCTGCACAAAGTTGCAGGATTAGCTATTGTTGATCATGTGATTAGATCGGTTAGTAGTATTGCTCCGGCTAATGTCGTCGTAGTAGCTTCCGAAGCCGTCATGACCCGCGAGTATTGCGGATGTGAGGTCGTCTTACAGAGCGCGCAGAACGGAACAGCTGACGCAGTCATGCGGGCGATCCCGTATATTAGGTCGGAGGAAGTTATAATTGTATGTGGAGACCTCCCGCTTTTAACCGCAGAACATCTCGAAGAGTTGACGAATAGCAAGGCTGATATTGCATTTATAGCTACCGAATTGCCATGCCGTCTGATGCGTATGCCATATGGTAGGGTGATAACCAAGGATGGAAGGTTCGTAAAAATCGTCGAGTATGCGGACGCCGCTGATTCTGATAAAAAGTGCGGAGTTATTAATACGGGAATCTATAAATTTAAGACATCGCTACTAGCCGAGATGTTGCGTAAAGTCGAAAAATCCGAGGCAACAGGCGAGTACTATCTAACCGAAACGCTCGGAATTGCGCAGCGGCTTGGAATGACGATCTCCATCGTAGAGAACGGTGATTACGAGGCCTTTCATGGAGTAAACACAATGAAGGATCTCGCAATTGCGGAAGGCATTATGCAGAATCGTATTAGGAATACGTTTATGGATCTCGGGGTAAGAATGCTGAATCCTGAATCTACGTTCTTATCCTACGATACTGAGATGGAGAGCGACGTAACGATAGAGCAGAATGTAGTGATGGGGACTGGAGTTAAGATTAGGGGGGGAGCAATCATTAAGGCATTTTCGTATTTGGAAGATTGCGAGATAGGCGCAAATACGTCGGTTGGCCCCTTTGCTAGAATCAGAGGATCGTCGCGACTAGAGCGCGGAGTAACCGTCGGAAATTTTGTAGAGGTGAAGGGGACTATGCTTGGAGAAAATTCCAAGGCAAAACACATGGCGTATCTCGGCGACACGTATGTTGGAAGTAATACGAACATTGGAGCTGGAACTATAGTTTGTAATTACGACGGAGTCAACAAACATAAAACCAACATAGGAGCAAACGCCTTCGTCGGATCAAACACCACGCTTATAGCTCCGCTCAATATAGGAAGCGGAGCCATTATAGCCGCTGGAAGCGTTATCACTGAAAACGTGGAAAATAACTCGCTCGCGATCGCGAGGACAGCGCAGAGCGTTATGCCAAACGGAGCCGAGAAAGTATGGGCAAAGAAGGGAAAACACATCATAAAATAGCTAGATGTGAAACGTTGCCATAATGTAGAATGTGCAAGTCTTAAAAGGAAAATTGGATTTAGATGAACGAGGAATATCAGGTTGAAGAGATAGGCTTGTTGCTCGCGGATGCTAGCCGTATGTTGCCGATGGCGTATGCGACGTGGAAGTCTCATGGGGAGCGCGTTTTTTTGTCCGACATGCTGGTAGCTATGTTGAACGCTCCGGGTAACCTGCTTTTACCACTGGAATTCGTGAAGTTAATGCAGAGGCGGTTTGGCCAGTTTTTGAGTGTTGCCGTAGATAGGTTGTCTGATGGGTGTCAAAAGAGGAGGGAATACAGCTCGACTGTAACCCTGTCAAATGAGGATTTTTCATTACGTCTCGTTTTTGAGAGCGAGACGGATCTTTACATGCTCATAATCGACACGAGATCTGCGTTGTGCGCAAATGCGGAGCTAGCTCAGTTGCTTGATACGTTACCGATCTATATCTGGCAGGAAGATAAAGATATGAATATTACGTACTGCAACATGAAGTATGCCAACGCCGTTGAATCCACGCAAGAAGGAGTGATAGCAAATAACATTGGTTTAATTGCAAAAAAACACAAGCATAGGCATAGCTTCAAGAGCTTGCCTTATGGTCCGTCTCAACTTCATTGCGAAGGATTTAACGAGCCGGTCATTGTTAATGGAGAGCGTAGGGCACTGAGCATTACGAATATCGCGAAGGATGAACGCTGCTCTACATGGATTGCAATCGACGTTACCGACCGGGAAGATCTCCAAAAAGAACATGCTCTCTATAAGAAACAAACTGAGGAAATTTTCGATAATATCTCAGTCCCTATTGCGATATTTGATCGCGACACTGCGCTTGTTTTCGCCAATATTGCCATCATAAAGTTGTTCCGTATGGATAGAATTAATTTAAATAGCGGCTGTAAATTCTCTGATGTTGTAAACAATTTTATCAGCGATGATACGGTTGTAATGAACTCAAGCGCTAGCGAGTACAAAGAAAAAATAATTCGTCTAATTTCAACCCTCGTCGAACCATACTACTCGTCTATTAATCTGCATGACGGCAGGATTATGAACGTTATGATTCTACCCACTAGAGACGGCGGGTTGATGTTTATGTTCGAGGATGTTTCAGAGAGGATTGGTTTAGAAAGGAAGATCGGCTCGCTAGCCGCTATGCATGAGGAACTGGCTAGCGGTCTATCGGAGGGCGTTATTATTTTCGGAGACGACAACAGGATAAAACTGACAAATAAGGCGCTTCTCCGCATTCTACATACGGCTTCCTCGTCTCATGATCAGACTCGCGAAACGGAAACTTCCAAGGCTGGCGTATCGGAAGATGAAAGCGCAAGCGCAGTTGGGCTGCATGTACGAGACTTCTTTGAATCGTACGTTAACGCGTTTGCCACTGGCGCAGCGGATGACTTTTTCGCGATAGTGATCAGCGCGGCCGCAGCCAGAAGCGCCGGCTCAGATTTGATAACGTTTACGAATGGTAAAACGGCGAGATACCGCTACTATCCGTTACCGGAAAATTTAAATATGATAACGTTCGCCGACGTTACTGATAGTTTGGCTCTCGATAATGTAATCAGTGAAAAAGAGCGGATAGTCGCTCAGCTTGACAGCATTAAGGAGATCTTGATATCGAAGATTGTGTGCGAATTTAAAACGCCGCTGAACGCGATATCCGGATTCGCAGAGATATTGTATGACATGCATTTTGGAAGTCTTAACGATAAACAACTAGGGTATTGCTTGGAACTAAAAAACATCGCGGTTAATCTAGCGGGAACAATCGATACGATAACCAATCTTATGAACATAGAGTACGGAAATGCGAGGCTCAAGTTTGAAGAAACAGACATTCCTGCATTTTTGGACAAAATCGTTAAGCTGCTCATGGAGCAAGCGGAATGCTGTGGAATCAACTTCATATCTGATATTGAGATCGAAAAGGCAATTGCAACGATAGATAGGCAATCTGTAAAAACCGCGATTGGACGGCTCGTCTCTAGGGCGATAAAGGTATCTCCGCGCGGTAGTTCAATATTCGTGAGATTGACACAGTCTCCTACTCAGGAAAAATTCGTAGATATCGAGGTAAGCGATAACGGGGTATCCGTGTCGGCGGACGATGTAGAGGATTACGCGAAAATGATGTCCGAAAGTAATCCGGGTTCGCTAGTTGGATATGGATCGTCGCTAGAGATAGTATTAGCTCGCGAGATACTAAAATTACACAATGGCAAGGTTGCGATTACCTCGGACGGCGACTCTGGCACAAAGGTAACCTGCTCAATTCCCGTAATTTGATTTGCCGCATAATACAGTCGGTTACCAATCCAGTGACGCTATTGGGGTAGATTATTGGCATGACAGTCTGGTATGGTAACGTAGAGGCGTTTTTTTGCATAGGTCTTTTGTAGTATGGCCGGGCATTCTCAATTTCATAACATTATGTACCGCAAGGGAGCGCAGGATGCAAAACGCGCGAGAAGATTCGCGAAAATATCTCGCGAGATTACTGTGGCCGCCAAACTCGGAGGAAAAGATCCGTCTGCAAATCCCCGTCTTCGTACTGCGCTTACCGCAGCCAGAGAAAACAATATGCCAAAAGATAACGTTGAGAAAGCAATCGCTAAGGCCGCAAATGGTAACGATTTCTCAAACTTCGCAGACGTTCAATATGAGGGATATGGGCCTGGCGGCGTCGCTATAATAGTAGAAGCGCTAACTGACAATAGGAATCGTACCGCGTCGGATATCAGATCCGCTTTCTCTAAATTTGGCGGCAATCTCGGGGAAACAGGGAGCGTTTCTTGTATTTTTAACAGGGTCGGCTGCTTGTTATATAGGAGGGCGGTTGCCGGCGGATTTGACGCGGTGTATGAGTATGCGGTCGAGCTCGGGGCAGACGATGTTTTTGAAGGCGACAAAAATTATTTAGAAGTAATCACTTCCGTAAAACGGTTTGCAATGATTCGCGATTCATTTACTGGGAAATTCGGTGATCCGGTCGAATCTGGTTTAATTTGGGTTCCCACATCGTACATTCCTTACAACGAGGAAATTAGCGCAAGTTTAGAAAAATTGCTCGACGTTATTGAAGATAACGATGATGCGCAACGGGTATTTCATAATATGGAACAACGTTTAGCCGTATAATGCCAAACTATAGCGATGCGGGCCTACAACGTCATAAGAATGTTTACGTTATTGTAAGACGGCCATAGTTCGATTGGAGAATTTACTTGACTGTTCGGGTTATTTATGGCACCCTCCTGGGAGGAGTGTCGGGAAGTAGCGCAGCCTGGTAGCGCACTTGCTTCGGGAGCAAGGGGTCGGAGGTTCAAATCCTCTCTTCCCGACCAAATATAGTGCTAAGTTATACTTCGCTAGACTTTGCTTCATTGGCCAAGGCCATGGGAATGCCGGGGCTTATGAAGTAGATATGGAGGTGTCGTAAATCTGTGAAACCGCTCAAAACACGCCAATTTCACCCAAAAAGTACTCCAAAATTCCAAAAGGGTGGAACCTCGGATTTTTGTGATCCTCACTTGAAGCCATTGGCATTTTGTATAAATTTTAGATATACTTCAAGCCCCTGAGAATCAAGGGTTTCTGGCATGCGATTTTTGGTAAAAATTACAACCGGCGCCAAATCGAATTTGAACTCAAAAAACAGCAAAAAAGTGAGGATACTCAAGGCCTTAAGTGGCATTTTTGGTAGCTCTACTAGCTTCAACAAAATATGGCAATTTTGGGCATGTTTTTGATGGTGTTTGTGGTTATCATGGTCAAAAATCTGTATGACGCCGGCCAGTTCAATTTTTTGGACAGAGATTGAAGCGCGCAGTACTGCCGCGGACTTATACTGACGAGCATATCATTTTTTCAACTGTTCGCCGTACAAAGAATAAACGGTGTTGACCGCGTTCAGCACTGCCGTGGAGGAAATGGTGGCGCCTGTGATCGCGTCGATATCCTGCTTGAGGACCAGCGGCGGATGAGCGTTGGTGAACTGCTCGTAAAAACTGGCGTCGGTAATTTTTGAGCCAAGCCCGGCGGTTTCCTCATGGGCGCCCACCCGCAATCCCGCTATGGAGCCGTCCGCCAGTATCC
>JAIRYU010000039.1 GCA_031267545.1 Holosporales bacterium
GAAAAGTTGGATATTAAGAACTCCGAAATGGCAAGCGCAATTAAGGAAAAGCTCTCCACAATGCAATACTCGGTTAGCGAAATCGAGAAGAAGACGGTAAAACGCAGCCCATACGCTCCATTCACGACGTCCACCCTCCAACAAGACTCCGTGAGAAAACTCGGATTTAGCGCTAAGAAAACGATGCAGCTTGCGCAGAAGTTGTACGAAGGAATATCGGTGGACGGCGCCGTGCATGGTCTCATAACATATATGAGAACCGATAGCGTAGCCCTATCTGCGGATGCCGTAGCCGAGGCCAGAACGCTAATCAAAGATACATACGGTAGCAAATACCTTCCAAATTCTCCGAGAGTTTATAAGACCAAGACGAAGAACGCGCAGGAAGCGCATGAGGCAATTAGGCCTACTTCGTTCTCTAGAACTCCCGAGGGTCTGCGAGGAATTTTGTCGGTTGACGAGGCGGCATTGTACGAGTTGATTTGGAAACGAACTGTAGCCTCACAGATGGAAAACGCTCTAATCGATCAGGTTTCGATTGATATATCGTCTCATGACGGGCAGTCCATATTCAGAGCAACTGGCTCGTCTGTTGCGTTCGACGGATTTTTAAAGGTGTATGTTGAATCAGTAGACGAGACAGAGACGGACGGATCAAAACATAAAAAGTTGCCGGTTATTAACGAAGGCGATCAGTTATCAACGGAGGAGATTACTACGTCGCAGCATTTCACTCAGCCTCCTCCTCGCTTTAACGAAGCAAGCCTCGTCAAAAAATTAGAGGAGCTCGGCATAGGTAGACCGTCTACGTATGCGTCCATCATCAATGTTCTACAGGAGAGAAAGTATGCAACCCTTCAGAAAAGAACATTCGTTCCTGATAGTATCGGATTTTTAGCCACATCGTTTCTTCGCAACTTTTTTAAGAAATACGTTGAGTATGGATTTACAGCCGGCCTCGAGGAAGAGCTAGACGATATATCAAACGGAAAGCTAAAGTGGCGTAATGTGCTCGACAAGTTCTGGAAAGAGTTCAATGAAAATATATCAAATGCAAACGAACTCACAAGGACTGTAGTAATACAATCCGTAGAAGATGACATAAAAGATTACGTATTCAAGGATGTAGAAGAAAATAGGGCATGTCCGCTATGTGGATTAGGTAAGGTTAACTTAAAGCTTGGTAAGTTTGGAGCGTTTCTAGGTTGCTCGCGTTATCCTGATTGCAAGTACACAAAACAGTTTGGAGATAGCGGCTCTCAACGCGAGAGCGCACAGCCCCAAGATCAAAACCTAGACATTAAAATTGGCGAAGACACAGGTCTTGGCGGCGATGCTGTATTTCTAAAAAATGGACCGTTTGGATATTACCTAGAATGGGAAACAACTAAAGATGCGACCGGGAAAAAGCCCAAAAGGGTTTCTGTTCCAAAATTTGTGGGCGACCCGGCGAAGCTGACAATTGATGACGCGATGACGCTTGGTCAACTCCCAAAAGCGCTAGGAAAGCGCCCCGAAACCGGCGATAATATTCAGCTCGCGCTAGGACGGTTTGGACCGTACCTTAAGGTCGGGTCCAAATCGTTTAGGCTTGAAAATGACGTCAACGTATTTAAGATTACATTGACGGAAGCCATCGGCATTATAAATGACCCTACGCGAGCCCCAAAAAAAGGAAACGTATAATTATGTCGCTCGCTAAGATTTCGTAAATGGTCCGGTTGGTAGTCCGTCGATAAACTGCCTTACGTACGGATCATCCGTGGCGCTGAGATCCTCGTTACTTCCTTCCCATATTATCTTACCCTCATGTATGAGGCCGATCGTATCTCCTATCCGCTTCATGCTGGCCACATCGTGCGTTATCGAAAGCGCTGAAATACCCATTTCTTTTGTGCATCGCACAATGAGGTTGTCTATAACTCCTGTCGTAATAGGATCAAGTCCAGTAGTGGGTTCATCAAAGAATATTATATCCGGCTTGGTTGCAAGCGCTCTCGCAAGCGCGACCCTTTTCTTCATCCCGCCCGAAAGTTCAGCCGGGAATGTTTTGGATATCTCCGGCCCCAGGTCTACGGCTTCCAGATTCTTTATCGCTATTTCATATGCCTCTTTTTTCGACATTCCATATCCATATACTAATCCGAACGAAACATTATCTATAACATTAAGACTGTCGAACAGCGCCCCGCTCTGATACAACACTCCGCACTTTAACACAGCGTCGTACATTTCCTTGCGCGACAGAGTCGACGTGTCCCTGCCATTAATTTTTATGGCGCCGGATTTTGGTTTAATTAGACCTAGTATACACCTGATTAGCACGGACTTACCGGAGCCTGATCCGCCTATTACGACATACGACTCTCCGCGCCCCACCTTAAACGACACTCCTCCAAGTACGCTCTTGTTACCAAACGAATGAGCTAGATTCTCCACTTCAATTACGTATCCTTGTCCCACGCTTCACCTCGCCAATCAAAATAAGACAAACGTTAGGATGCAATCTAGCAGCAATATCATAATTGAAGACGCAACGACCGAGTTGGTGGTTGCTCTGCCGACGCCCTCCGCGCCTCCACTGGAGCGGTACCCGTGATAGCATCCCATAACGCAAACTATGAACCCAAAGACGGCGCCCTTTATTAATCCGGACATAACATCCCAAGCTGACATGGATTCAAGCGTGTTGTAAATATAGTTTGCCGAATTAAATTTCAAATAGTGTACCCCGACTAGATAACCTCCCAAAATGCCTATGACGTCGTCTATCAATACCAAAAATGGGAGGAAGATAGTGCCTGCCAGAATCCTTGGGAACACGAGATATTTGTATGAATTAACAGATAGGGTGGTCAGAGCGTCTATCTGCTCTGTCACCTTCATCGTCCCAATTTCGGCTGTCATAGACGCTCCAAGTCTACCGGCTACCATGAGGGCTGTTAGAACGGGGCCAAGCTCCCTCGTCATCGAAATCATTACTACGGACGGAATAGCGCTTTCAGCAGTAAGCTTCGCGAATCCTGTATAACACTGTAGCGTCATCGCCATTCCTGTGAACAGCGCAGTCATCCCCACAACAGGCAGAGAGAAATAACCAATCTGGACAGCTTGCTGAGCCATTTGTTTCCAGTGATACCGAGGGGTTATACCGACAATAAGGCTCTCCATGATAAACCATGAGATCTTGCCGATAGAGGCAAGGAATGATATAAACCACCTACCTATTTTGACCAAAAATATCATTGACGCCAACGAGGTATGTCATTAAATTAATGGTACACCAAATGCGGCAGCTAATCAAACTCCGGCGTCCTGTAATTTATTGTGTTACGGGATACCTTGCTTTGAAAATATGTCGTAATGCGCTGGGCAGTATGGATGCTTTGGAGAGGACAGTTGCCTTATTTTTCCAGATTTCGTCCAGATGTAAATGCCATGTTTATGATAAGTTTCTTGTAAATTGCCATACCGCGCGTCGTCGTATTCCCTCTTGCTAATTTTCCCGTCGAACCCCAAACTTCTCTGTATGGAGGAAACCTGCAATCTGCGCTTCTGTAGCGACGTCGCATAAAATTTCCCGTCTTTCACGAAGCATACTACGTTAGAGTTTGGCGGAATCACAACATCGGGGCGCTCCTCGAATATCCACATTATGCCGCCAATCAGGCTAACGATCGCGCCCGTGTATCTGCATCTCGTTTTTAACAGAGCTAAGACGATTCCGCCAATGATAATCATGTACAACGCATCAAGCGACGGAGATCCGATAGTAATGGCGGCCCCCGGAATCTCCGATATTGCTCCAAGGATGCGCGTAAATGTAGTCAATACGTATTTCAAGGCGGTTATGAAAATGTCTGTAAATGCGCATGTAATCAGCGCCGCTATCATAAGCGGCATTATGATGAAACTCATTGCCGGAATGGCCGCCATGTTTCCGAGCGCTCCTACGGCGCTGAATCTATTGAATGTAGCGACCGATATTGGAAATGTCGCTATTGAGGCTATGGTTGTCGTTAGCGTAGACGATATCAGATAGAAACACGTTTTTTGTATTAGCGTTTCGCATATCATTCTGACTTTTTGTATTCTGCCGTACCACGCTTCGTAAAACGATATCAACGACGCGACCGCTGCAAACGATAGTTGAAAGCTGACTAGAAACAGAGACCCGGGATCGAATAGTAATATTAAAAATGCCGCAAACGCAACGCTCCTTAGCGATACAGACTTTCTACCAAAAATTCCGCTCAAAAGAAAAACGGTAGTCATAATGAATGCTCTGAGCGCAGACGGAGATTCTCCCGATATTTTTAGATAAAAAAACGTTATTAAGATTGTTGCGATTGCAGCGTATCGCCTGGGGTCTATACGCGGCCACAAAAGGCAAGCATACATAATTACTCTATGAAGAATAATGAAGACTAGGGAGGCTATGATTGACATGTGTAGGCCGGAAATCGCGAGAATATGAGCGGTTCCAGAGTTAATATATTTATCGCGGACTTCCGGAGAGATTGGCGATTTATCTCCAGTTAATAGCGCGCTCGCTATACCGCCGGCCATCGTCCCCATTTTCTCCATGATATATTTTGTGATATCGCGCCTCATCCGTGAAAAAACATCGCGTCCGCCGGATGACTGATCGCGCAGCTTATCAATTGTGTACACAATTCCTGTCGTGTCGAGATTGATCAATGAATTGTACTGTCTTTGGTCAAAGGAATTTGGAATCGCAGCCAGCTTATATGGAAGGATCTTCCCTCTGATTTTTACGAGATCGTTCGGTACAATTCCGCGTAACGCGCGCGCAGAACAAGTCATTTTCGCAGTCTTGATAAATTTTAAATTATCTGTGGATGTGAACCTCATATCATGCAGAGTAACGCGTTGCATGTTTTTCATGGTTGGGTGCGTCTCGTCTATAAACTTAACGGTTGCAATAAATTTGGCAGAATTAATTTCATTTCTTAGAAACTCCTTCTTCGACAGCATATTCGTCTCAAGTATGCCGCCAGTTTGTGAAACATAAATTCCAACTACAAAAACCGATACCAGTAGTACTAAATTTTTGAAGCGGCGATACGCTAAAGTTATTACACATAGAGCGCTTGCTAAAAAAATTAGTAGGCGAGAAAATTCATAAAACGGATTGAAGACTCCAACT
>JAIRYU010000051.1 GCA_031267545.1 Holosporales bacterium
CCAACGATCTGAACTGAACCACCAAGTGACTTTGTAATCGCGGAAAATCCGTCCCAGTCCTCCTCGGAAAACGGATCCTCTATCGAAACAATTGGGTAATTTTTTGTGAGTTGTCGATACATATCTACAAGCTGTTCAGTTGTGTATATATCCCCGTCGATCTGATATTGCCCCTCGTTATAGAACTCGGACGCCGCCGCGTCGAGGGCGATTTTCACATCGTCCCCAGGCGTATATCCAGCCTTAGAGATTGCTTCCATAATGACGTCTAAAGCTTCGCGAGTAGACGAGAGATTAGGAGCGACTCCTCCCTCATCCCCCACGTTAGAGCTCAGGCCTCTCGATTTCAGTATGTTTCTAAGAGTATGGTAAACAGTAGAACATATGTGTACATACTCCATGAAAGGAAGATCCTTCGCGGGCGCAATCATGAACTCTTGAATATCTATCTTATTGTCGGCATGCGCGCCTCCGTTCAGTATGTTCATCATAGGCTTTGGCACCCTGCAATTACGAATGCCGCCGATATATCGGTAAAGCGGCATACCATAATGATCGGCTGCCGCGCGACATACGGCAAGGCTCACAGACAGAATAGCATTTGCCCCGAGGCGAGACTTACTATCAGTTCCGTCTAGGTCTATCAAGACGTCGTCCACATGAGACTGGTTTATTGCAGTCATTCCAGCAATCGCTGGGGCGATCACGTTATTAACATTTGCCACGGCAGTACGAACTCCCTTCCCCATAAATCTACAGCCGCCATCTCGAAGCTCCAATGCCTCCGCCGTTCCAGTTGACGCGCCCGATGGAATTGCCGCTATTCCAACCGCTCCGCTATGCAACACAACTTCCGTTTCTACTGTGGGAATTCCCCTGGAATCCAAAATCTCCCTAGCTATAATTTTATCAACTAATGGCATATCAACACCGACGCAGTACGACTGCCTGGAATTATATACCAGCGCGTCCTGTTGGGTTACAAAATTCACGCGAACCGTTTATGATCTACGCTATACGTGCATCCTGTACAAAAAAGCTCTTACCGTATCGTTCGTGTATATTGATATACCCAGCCACATCAAACAGGTCGTCGGTTCTTTTTTCGATGTGATTCACGAGATTATGTTTTGCATGACAGTGAAATATCATCGCCTTTAACATTTTCCCGGGGCGCTCTCCGCTTAACCACAGCATCAGATGCGAACGGTCGTTACCGACTCTCTTTGCGTCTCTTATTCTCACCCTCTCTATGCAAAAGAGCGGTTTTTCCATTCCAACTCCGAATGGTTCCATAACCGCCAAATCACGCGTTATTTGCGCGAAGTTGCTCATGGTGGTGATTTTGCAATCGATGTCCAGGGTTGGGACGTAGTCGGCGCGTATATTCGTATTAACAAAATCTGCAAATCTGGAAATTTGATCTCTGGAGATCGTAAATCCGCCGGCCTGGGAATGGCCGCCTCCTTCGATTATGAGCCCGTCGTTTTTTGCCGATGCCAACAATTCGCCAAGATGCGCTCCAGGCACCGATCTAGCGGATCCCTTCCCAATCCCATCCTGGTTAAACGAAATCACAAACGACGGTTTGTGAAATTTATCTTTGAGCCTTCCGGCGACGATGCCAATAACCCCTTCATGCCATCCGTCTCCATACACACAAATTCCTGAATTATGAAATAATTGACCAGCCTCGCACATAGCTATTGCCTCGTTTACAATTTGTTTTTCGATCTCTTTTCTCTTCTTATTCATAGATACCAACTTCAATGCAATATCAGCTGCCTCTTCGTCATTTTTCGAGAGCAACAACTTCAGCGCTATCGTTGGATCTCCGAGTCTTCCGGCTGCGTTCATTGCCGGCCCAATGAAAAATCCCAAATCTTCAGCGGAGGAAATTTTTGTCATATTGAGCGTTTGCATGAGTTGATAGATTCCAAGCGGGTACTTGCCGTCTAATAATGCGCGTTTCACAATTGCTCGATTGACGCCTTTCAATTCCATAACATCGCATAGCGTTCCAAGAGCAACTACTCCAGTTAAATCAAGCAAGTTGGGCTCTAACTTGTCTGAGAAAAATTTGCGACGCTTAAGTTCTCTTTGTAGGGCGATGATGAACATCAAGACAACTCCTGCGGCGCACAGACTCTTGATATGCGAACCGCATATTTCGTGTTGATCCTTTCGATGCGGATTTATGATTGCCACAGCTTCCGGCAAGGCGTCGCATACCTGAGCATGATGATCAATAACTATTGAATCTATTCCTGCCTGCTTAGCTTTATGAATTTCGTTTATAGCATTGATCCCGGTATCAACCGCAATAATCAAATTAACGCCATTATCAACGGCCATGCTCAACGCCCGTTTGCTTACCCCATAACCGTCAGTAAATCTGTTTGGAAGAAGATATGTAGGCGGAGCTCCTACATCGGATAGATATTTTACCATTAGGTATGCGGATGTTATACCATCCACATCGTAGTCGCCTAGTATCATGATTCTTTCTCTGTTCGCCACTGCGTTGGCGAGACGTTCGACTCCCTTATCCATATCTAAAAACAGAGATGGGTCAGGTATCGTGTTTTTTAATTTTGAATCCAGTATCATTTTTATTTCAGACGGATCTGAGATTCCCCTATTGAGAAAGATATTTGCGACAAGACTCGTAACTCCCGTTGCCATTGCGACTTCGGCAACCTCCTCGGGATCGTTTCTAAAAAAATTCCAAACGTTACCTGAAAATGAAATCTGAGTATGCATATGTTAGCGTTCTCCTATAATTTTAATTTCTTCATTAAGCAGTATTCCGGTTTTTTCAAAAACTATCTTCTTTATGATTTCAATTAATTTGACAAAGTCTGACGCTTTAGCGCCGCCAGCGTTCATTAGAAAATTACAGTGCTTATCCGATACGACAGCGCTGCCAACAGATAATCTGTCGCATCCTGACTCCTTGATCAGCTCCCACGCTTTCATGTTTGGAGGGTTTTTAAAGGCGCTCCCGCACGTGGCCCCAAGCGGTTGAGAGCGCAGTCGTTTTCCGGTTAACTCCTTAACTGTGTTTTCTAGATCCGCTCTAGATGATCCGCATGTTCTAAACACAGCCGACGTCACTATAGATCCAGCCGGAACATTGCCGTCTCTGTATTTCATGTCTAGTTCATGAACTGTAGCCGAAGCGGCCGTACCACAATCGTCCACAAGGTCAACAGACGCTAGCGCATTCGAAATTTCAAAACCCGGGATTCCGGCATTCATTGCAATGGCGCCGCCAACGGTTCCCGGGATTCCGCATAACTTTTCGCATGACGATACTGAACTCTCCACCGACGTATTGATGAAATGCGGGAGTAACGCGCCAGCTTCAACAACTGCGTACTGTGACTTCAACTCAATCCTACGCATATATCGCGAAAGATTAATTACGCAGCCGCGAACTCCGCCGTCAAGTACGATCGTATTCGATGCGTTTCCGATTACGACTACCCCAAGGCCGCTTGGTCTATTCCTCAAAAACCCAACTAAATCGGCCAGATCCATCGGGTTAAACACTACGTCGCATTTACCGCCAACTCTAAGAAAGGTTGCCTCCTTAAAGTCATAATCAAAAACGTACTTCCCGCGAATCCTTGGAAGATTACGCAGCATTTTGGATTTCTGCTTTTAAAAGTTCAAGCGCCTTTTTGAGAGATTCATTTTCGAAAGATTCACCAAGCTTACAAGGGCGCGGCTCGTCTACGACAGATTCACAAGGATCAGCTATTTCGTCCGTCCTCTTTCTAAGCGTCAACACATGCTTAAAAGCCAAATCAATCTCAAGGGCTCCCGTAAGCAGCTTGATTTCGCCTACGATACGATCGGAGCAGCCTCTCACGACAATGGCCGCAGACCCCAAAATATTTACCGTTACCAACAATCCGCCGCAGGCTATAGAGGCTTCTTTGCCGACATACCGCCTCGCGCGTCTCACGCCGCCAAATTCGGCGACGCCTACCAGACATTCTCCAACTATGCTGTTCCAGCTCCTGGCGATCGTCAAATGAAGAGCCAAAAGACCATCGCTTCGACCGATTATGTTACCAATTACTGAGAATACCCGCTTCAATGCGCTTGACGATACGAGGCCTAACGGGTGAAATAGTAGCAAAGATACAACAACGCAGCAAACATTTTGTTTGAGTTTTTCGATCCTTGTGTGATACGCTGACGCGTGTCTCGTGTGGGATTTTTGCCGTAGTTAATTATGAAGCGCACATATCAGCCAAGCAATTTAGTCAGGAAGCGGAGACATGGATTTTTAAGTAGGATGGCTACTCCTGGCGGGCGCCGAATCCTGTCGGCCAGACGGGCCAAGGGAAGAAAAAGGCTGTGCGCGTAGTTACTGACGCGTTGAGAAACGCCTGTGGTATCAAGGATCCCGAAAACAATAAAGAAAAGAGCCGAATTTGTTAGAGTTGGCAAGGTTGGCGTTGCAGCGAGAACGAGGACCGTTGTGGCTGTCTGTTGCGGCAATGACCGCGGGGGGGCGCTCGCCGGGTTTACGGCTAGTAAAAAAGTAGGACGCGCCGTCAAACGTAATAAGGCAAAGCGGAGACTGAGAAGTCTCGTTAGGGAATTTTGCCAGATGTTTTGCCAGGATTCCTCCTACGTATTCATTGCAACTCAGGCCACGGCGTTGTGCGATTTTAGCATATTACGATCCGACTTTCTGTACTGCATGAAGCGTCATTTGAAATCTGATCGCGCGGCGCGCGCGAAAACTGTCCTGCCCCTTTAAAATTGCGCCAGAGACAACGAGGAAGTTGGCATATACTGCCCCACTCAAATGGCGAAAAACAGAGACCTTTGCCTAACTGCTTCCCTAACTCCAGTAATCCTATCTTTGGTTTGATTATCTTTTGCTGTAAATTCATCTTTCTTCTCCTAAAAAATGTTACCTACCTATACGCAAAACGAACTCGCCTTAAAATAGGCTTCGTTCGTTTCGCTCTCTCAGTTATAACGCTTCTGTCAGATTAAATTTTGTGTTGTACATATAATAAAGGAGATGGTTACTCCAGATAGCATAGTTTACACAGATTGCTACGGCGTGTACGACGTATTAGATGTTTCTGGGTTTAAACATTACAGAATAAACCATTCTAAACTGTTTGCTGACAAGCGCAATCATATTAATGGGATAGAGAACTTCTGGAACCAAGCTAAGAGACATATGAGGAAGTTTAACGGTATCAAAAAGGAGCATTTTTATCTATACTTGAAGGAGTGTGAATGGAGGTTCAACGTCAA
>JAIRYU010000019.1 GCA_031267545.1 Holosporales bacterium
GAGACCGTATAAAACCGTCAATTGACAACATTAGGTCTTTTGCTGGCATTATGTCGAGGCACGTTAGAACATAAAACACATACGCAAGATCTCGAATTAGAACGTTAACCTTTGGATCCTCGGACATTGCCTTATACTCTGCAATCGCCGCTAAGTCCTTCTTGCTTCTCAAGAGAGCAGCGTACTCAAATTTGGCGAGGGTTGCGTAGTCTGTCTGCGATACTGTCGACAGTGCTTTGAATTGCTCCATCGCTTCTGATACATTGCCAATGGCGGCTAGATTTTGAATCTCTACATACCTTGCCGAAATAGCTTCCCTATCTTTAAGATCCTGCTTTTGCCACATATTGTATCCGCCAACGGCAAGGATAATAGCGCAGACACCATAGGTCGCAAACTTTCCGTATTTCTCCCACAGTCGTTGCCAATTTTCATTACGTATCTCCTCTTCAATGCTATCTATGAAACTATCAAATTTTTTGTCTTCGTTAAGATTACTCGGAATTTTGTCCTTAGCCATTCTATCAATACATCTCATATCATGACGCGCGCTCATGACATGCTACAACAATCTCGCATCAAACAAAACCCCCGCGGTGAAGGTTCGTTACTAACTGCATCCATAAATTTACGCCTCTTGATTGTAAATCATGAACCCCTTATGAGGATGGATGCGGGGTATATGAGGCCATATGCGGAATTTGTAAAAAATTCTAATAAAATGTTGCGATAGATTGTTGCCGCGTATTACAGTATGGTATGGTTAGAAACTGTGGTAGTTTTTATGAGAAGGCTGCGGAGCCTGAGTAGATTAACGGTTGGGATTGGAGCGTTGGCAGTGGCTATTTCTCAGGTAGCGCGCGGGGCGGAGGAGGAAAGAGATAGACAATTGGCTCAAGTTCGGGAGGAGTTGAATAAAGCCGGAGACCAGCTTAAAAACATACTAATGAGTCAAAGTTGGTTCGCGGCTAAAAGATACGCTGATAAGCCGGCTCTTGCGCTCGACAAAGAATTGACGCTAAAAAGAATAGAGTCGCTGGAACGTCAAGCGTTACGGCTTCGACAAGAAATAAAAGAAGATCAAGCGTCACAAATTCAACGCCGAACAGGTTGTAGGTCAGACACAAAATGTTTCACGGCATACAAGAGTTTCCGCAAGGTGGACATAGGAATGCCAACGCTACAGCAACTAAACGTGATGCGTAACATCGTAAGGCCGGACAGTCCTCCATACAGAACGACCCATGAGGCGTGGGAGGATTTCGATGCAAATTGGGGAGAAATTGCAATGGTTGTTACGGATATATGGCGGCAAATTTGCGCCCAGGAACCGGACGATTCTGATGAAGATTATATTGTTAGGTCATAGGTATATTGCAATGAAAATTAAACGGATGATGATTCTGTTGGCGGCTGCAGTCGCGGCTGATGGTAGCAACGCAATGGGGGAAACTCCATGTCGGCTATGAGGACGGATGCTGGGTATGTGAGGCCACATGGGCGAAATTTGCAAAAAAATCCATAAAACGTTGCGATAAATTATCGTCGCGTTTACAATGTTATGCGATTAGGAAATAGGGTAATTTTTATGAGAAAGCGGCAAAGTCTGAGTAGATTAACGGTTGGGATTGGCACGCTGGTAGCGGCTATTTCTCAGGGAGCGCAAGGGACGAGGCAGTCCACTATAAAGGGAGCCTGCGACCGTAGTAGGCGAGACGTCGAGTGTTCCGATTCGTACAAATATTTCCGCGATCTGAACGTAGGAATGCCAACGCTATCGCAACTAAACGTGATGCGTGAAATCGCAACGCCGGACAGTCCTCCATACAAAACTGTCCGGGGGGCGTTGGAGAATATCGATGCAAATTGGAGCAAAGTTGCGCCGGTTATTATGGATATATGGGCGCAAATGTCCGATCAAAAACAGGAATATTCTAATGAAGATTCTGATGAGTACGTTGATAAGGGATAGGTATATTGCAATGAAAATTAAACTGATAATGATTCTGTTGGCGGCGGTAGTAGCGACTGATGGTAGCAACGCTAATGAAGAAAGGCGAAGAGCCGCAGAAGCGCGCGGCGCAATACAGACGCCGAATGCGCAGTTAAATATATACAACTTCACAATAGGAAAGCTCCGTATTACACACGTTGAACAGGTGCTACTACTACTCTATCTAAAGAAGGAGGGGCTACTCGGAGAATTTGAGCTAGGGAGGCCCGAGAAACGAAGGTCGAGCGTGCTGCTACATCTGGTAAAGGGAATGGAGACGTGGCAAGTGGAAGTTTTTTGCACGTTTGCCGAGAAATGGAAATTAAGTGAAATGCCGCTAAATCAATTTCTAGCCACGCTTGAGCCTGGCGCAGGCGCGCAAGCATATGAGCCAGAGCCTTTTATACCCGAACCAAATCGGCCCCAGGCCGATCCAGCGGCGGAGCCGCTCCACGCTTCGCATGAGCAGGCGCCGATAGTGGTACAGCAATCACCAGTGGGGGTAGCAATGGGGATGATCGCTCAGTACGGGCTGCCTAATGTGGCGCGCGCGGCTTACATAGCAGTGACTGCGCTAAATGCGCTAAACGGAAATGAATCTGCTCACATGCCCTATCCTAGAACAAGTTCTCCCTCCGACTTTCTGGACGACATGCGCAACGCCCCAGATGGCTTCGCGCAAATATTCGAACGATCGATGGAAACCTTCACAGGGCGTTGCATACCGCCTCCAACGCCCTTATCGTAAATTCATGATGAGGTCTACGGTTGGAGTTTGTGACATTTTTTGGGATTTGTGATGGAGTCTGGGCTTAGTATTTAACGGCAATCGCGGGAATGACGATGAGAAAACTTCTTGTGCGGCTCTTCGGAGCGCTTCGCGATTGACTCCAAGCGATTAATGCTTTAGCATATCCACCATCTCCACTTCAAGCCACGCGGGACTCTGTCAATGGGCGGATCGGGATTTCTTGGTTTTATGTTACGGTCGATTCCGAGAACAGTGTGGGCTGTCGGGGTATCGTCTCTCTTGATAAATATCGCCACGTCCGCGTCGTTTGCTGGAACCGCGTTGTATTTGAAAACAGTCTGTGGAGTTTCTGTTGGAATGATCGGATGTCTAGAGGCAATTGTGGAAGCGATCGCATATGCCATTAGGGTATTCTCAGGCGTGATTAGCGACCATTTCAAGAGGCGTAAACCTCTGATGATTATAGGATTTTTTATGATCGCTATATCGAAGCCGATGTTAGCTATGTCAAAAGCGTATGCGGCGGCGCTGGTTGCAAGGGGGATAGATAGAATTGGAAATGGAATGCAAGCTAGCCCTCGAGACGCGTTGATCAGCGACGCTTCCCCGCATGAAGTCAAGGGCGCGTGCTTTGGGCTGCGACAAAGCCTCGCCGTTATAGGCTCAACCCTTGGGGGCCTAGGCGGAATTATCGTCATGAAGATGAGTAATAACAGCTTTGTTACGTTGTTTATGCTCTCCACGATCCCCGCTATTATGGCCGTTATCACCCTCGCTACGTTTGTGAAAGAAGAAAAAGGAAGCTGTAGAAAAGAAAGTCCTCATAAGACCAACATTAAGGACCTCAAGCAACTAGGTAGAAAGTTCTGGATACTGATGGCGGTCGTCTCTATACTTATGCTGGGGAGATTTAGCGAAGTTTTCATATCGCTACACGCGTGCAGTAATTTTGGACTCGACATAGCTTTCGGAACATCGATCACCGTAATATATAATTTACTATCGACGGCAGTATCGTATCCCATCGGGAAATTATCCGATAAGATCGGGAGGGTATACCTGCTGTTAATGGGATTCATAACACTTTTGTTTGCGCACATGCTGATAGGGTGCGCGATAAATTTACATATGGTACTGATTGGAGCGGCGCTTTGGGGATGTCAAAGAGGAATAAATGACGGACTCATCGCAACAATGGTTTCAGACTACGTCCCCAAAAATCTACGCGGAACAGGATTTGGAGTGTACTACTTCGTAGTATCTCTTGCGACGGCAACGGCTAGTGTGGCAGCCGGAGCCATATCGCAGTTACACGGCGAAATGTATGCGTTTATCATGGGAGGATGCTGCTGTAGCGTAGCCGTGGCGATCTTATGTATGTTCAAGAAGTCGCTATGAAATATCGCCATCGTGAACCGCGCAACGCTGTGGCATATCGATCCATCTAAATATTTTATAAAAAGTAGAGCGTGTCCCTGCTACGTCACCGCCTTTTGAAGATGGTATCGTTTTCCGAGAGGCCTGAGAGGTATAGAGCCGAGATATTGCCGTACTCGTCCTCAATGAATGTCGCCGTTTCATCCGCATCGAATGCGCAGAACATCAGCTCCATGCATGGAAACTCGAACGTATCTCCGTTTAGGTGTCGCAACCGAACTTTCCTGATTCCGTTTGTAAGCCACAACTCCCCGCGTTCTTCGGTAGCTACAACGTCTCCGTATATTTCTGCATGGTACGTTCCGATATAGTGTCCAACATCCTGCATTGGAGCAATGTTTCTTTCGGCGAGACTAGCGCGATACGACGCCTGTCTCTCTTTGTAGTAATCCCTTCGCTCGATATCTTTTTGAACCCAGTCTATCTTCGAATAACCTAGACACATATCGAGATACTGATGAACCATATATTCCGCGAATAGGGTAATCGACACACCTCCCACGTTAACCACAACGCCTACCGCAATATCCTCTGACGGAACTACTGCGAGGAATGACGCGGCTCCATAGATACCTCCCATGTGAAATAATATCTCGCGTTCGTTCTTTCCGTTATCAAAATACACGCCTCTGTATATTCCGGCGCAGTAGCTCATGCCCTCTCGTTTGTATCTGGATTTTATGAACGAGTAATCGTCATCCTTGATGTTCTTGACTTCCGCCATGGCGGAAGTTAGCGTCTTAAACGTTTCTTTTGAAACAATCTGCGTCCCTCTGTACGTACCTCCGCTTGCCAGCATCTCGATCCACTTTGCAAAATCTTGCGCCGAGAGACTGACGCCTGAAGTGGCGGGAAACTTATGAAACATTCCGATCTCCTCAAGCGGGATGACCTTGTCGCCGTTCTTGAAATGCCCAACTACGATATTTTTAGGTTTATGAGATAACGCGCTCCGTCCGAGATTAATAACGGCGTTCCAAAGTCCGAGTCTCTGCCTATCGTGTGAAAATCTTGATAGCATGTGCTTGAAGTGCCCAAATCTGCCGGTTTCCGCAGACAGCCTTATCGCGCTTGAGAAATCCATCCCCATTTTATCGAAGATGTACTCCTTGACCAAATCTTCGTATTTACGACCCGTCGCCTGTTCGATGACAAACCCGATGATTCCAAACACAACGTTTTGGTAGCCATACTTCTTCCTAAATTCTCCTGGCTTCTGTTTCATGAATCTCAGAGCCCTTACTATCTCGTCCGGTTCATACCCGGCCTGCAGCAGCGAGTCTGCAGAGAAGTGTTTAAGCCCAGATCTATGAGATATCAGATCCAAAACAGTAAACTCCGCAGAGAGCTCTTCGTTCGCAATGAAGAAGTCCGGAAGGTACTTTCTGACCTTATCGGAAAACGACAGCATCCCGGCGTCTACCAGCGCTCCGACCAATATAGCTGTAATATTTTTAGTAAGAGACGACACTGGGAATACCGTTTTTTCGGTTACTAGCTCCGGGTTATGAAAAAGATTCGAAGCTATCGTGGTATTTCCGAATCCGCCGGAATATATAACCTTACCATTTCTTGACACTACGAACGCAGCCCCTGGAATACCAAGCTTATCTATGCCATCGATGATAATCGTCTCCATGGCTTTCGCCTTCTCGAGAAGTTCCTCGTCAGAGGGCTGCGCGTTGCATACGGCAACGCAAACGCCGAACCGTAATAGAATTGCAAGCGCTTTAAAAAATTTCAACATTTCGTTCATAAGGTTAACCATGCGTTAACCATTAGATGGTACATCTTGAATCTGACATGTGTAAAGTTTTTATGTGTAGAGGTGGCAATATGTTTGGGGGAGTTAAGATAACGCTCATAACAAGTCTAACAATACTTACGAGCTGTGTTTTGCTTATAGCATACAATGAATGCGCTCACAGGTACGCAATGCATGGGAACAGAGACAATACTATTTGGATATTCGATAAAAAAAGCGCTACACTAAATAAGTGCGGAGAGGACGGATGTAAGGTCGTCGAGACTAAATTCCCCAGAGATTCCCCGTTGGCGATAACCCAATCCTTCGCGCCTAGTAGAATGTTTGGATCGGACAAGCCGATGCACGAGGCCGCTAAGGCGGCGGTTGAAGCTACCAATGCGGATACCGGCAAATCCTCGGGCGCTAATGGCGAAACAATGTTACAGGATTCGAAAAAAACGGCTGAGACAACAAATGAGACAAAGGATGCGTCACCGGACAAGAGTAGTTCTTCAGACTCCGCCGACAAATCGTCTACGGCAGCCGTAAATACGGATAAAAAACAGGAGGAGTTTGTGGAGTAAAGCGATTTACGAAGTAAATGGCTGAATCGCGCATGACCGTATCATTACCGTCCTGTCCAGTCTCTTGGCAAATTCAATGTTATGCGTCGCCATCAGCAGCGACGTTCCGGCGTTTTGCGTAAGGTCCATAAACAACGCGAAGATTCCCTCCGCGGTTGCGGGGTCAAGATTCCCGGTGGGTTCGTCTGCGATCAAGATACTTGGGTTATTTGCCAACGCTCTTGCGATCGAAGTCCTTTGTTGTTCTCCGCCTGATAATTTTTTGGAATTGTGGTTTGCCCTATGGGTAAGCCCTACGTCGTCAAGCAACTTCATTGCCCTGCTTGCGGACTCCCGCTTAGGCGCATTACTGATAAGGAGCGGCATCATTACGTTTTCTAGTACTGTAAACTCGGGCAGAAGGTTATGGTGCTGATATACAAACCCTATGCTTCTTCTCCGCAAAATTGTCTTCTCATTGTCGGTTAACTTTGCAGCGTCGCTTCCATTCAAGATAACGGTTCCCGCGGTCGGCGTTTCAAGCAATCCGGCGACTTGAAGAAGCGTTGATTTCCCAACTCCGCTTTGACCGACGACTCCCACGCTCTCGCCGGGTTTAATTGACAAGTTGGCGTTATCAAGCACATTCACAAACGAGTCGCCAGATCTGTGCCTCATCGCCACAGAGTCGAGTTTTAGTATTGGCATATTAGCATGCGCAACGGATTCTGAAGGTACGTTACCAATGAACTCAAGAACTTCGCGGCTACCGCTCCGTCGATGACTCTATGATCAACGGCATGCCCTATACGCAACATCTGGGCTGCGACAATTTCCCCGCGCTCGTTGTACATGGGGACAGTGTCTGCCTTCCCGATCGATAGTATGCTTCCCTGCTGGGAATTGATGATTGCGAAGAAATGATCAACTCCGTACATACCGAGGTTGGATACCGTAATGCCTCCTCCCGCAATCTGCTGTAGAGTAAGACTTTTTGTCTTTGCAAGTTGCGCCAGGCGCTTAATTTCATGAGAAATTTCAACGACAGATTTACGATCTGCTCGCCTTACTACAGGGGTTATGAGCCCATCGTCGACAGACACGGCCACTGATATGTCAACGTTACTGAACTTTCTAATTTGACCATTGCTCCAGGCAACGTTGACGTCCGGATGATCTGATAACGCAAGCGCAGTTGCCTTTATTACCAAGTCGTTAACGGTTATTTTCGTATCTGCGACTCCGCCGCTATTGATTTCTTCGCGTATCTTTATAAGAGATGTAATATCCGCCGATACGTTTAGATAAAAGTGCGGAACATCTTGTTTAGACTTCGTGAGCTTCTCTGCGATTATTTTTCTAATATTGGAAGGGGGCGCATCAACGTACGGACTCGCAGATTCCGTCGGCTCTAAGCTATGGCTATTGGACAAATCAATTGCCTTTTCTACATCGGCTCTCACAACTCTACTACCGGGTCCGGACCCAGGGATTTTTGAAATGTCGATTCCGTACTCATTGGCGATCTTCCTAGCTAGCGGAGACGCTGATATCACACTGACGTCTTTTGGAGCGTCAACTATTACATGAGTCCGGCTCGCAGTATTTGGAGCGCAGGCGCATACTCCAGGAACGGGCGTTATCTCGCTCATAATTCGAGCGACGTCATCATCAGAGTCTCCGCGCTGTCTAAGAATTGCTATCGTGGTTTTAACAGGAACATCGCGAGAGCCAGCCGGCGTTAGTATCTTCTCAAGCGTCCCGGCGTAGGTAGCCTCCACCTCCATCGTGGCCTTATCTGTGTCGACGTCCAGTACGACGTCTCCAACCTCAACGGAGTCGCCTTCCGTCTTGCGCCACGCCACAATGTTGCCTTTCTCCATCGTTGGACTCAGCATCGGCATATTTATCTTAAGCGGCATATCGTTGACGCGTCTAGACTCTAACCTCAGCTAATAAGTCTTGATGCATTTTACGGCAAAAGTCAATCCGAAAAACCAACATCGGATTAACAATCGAAGATACATGGCATTATACCGATCATCCTTTTCCAGAAAGCCCGAGAATAAAGTTTGTGGAATTTGTAAAATCCATTGCTAAAAACGCGCGGGAAATGGTACCCTGCCAGCAGGCTCAGCGGCTGTAACGCGTAATGGTAATCACTGTTGTCGGAGGCGGATTCGTAGGAATAGTTTCCGCCATATGTTTATGCGAATTTGGGTTTCGCGTATGGGTTTGCGATGAGGATTCCGACCGTTTAGATCAGTTAAAAAAGAACGTTTCTCCATCGGATGAGCCAGGAATTGGGCAAGCGCTTACAAAGCATTCCGCATCTGGGCAACTGACATTTTCGCGCGATATACATGATCTAGCGCGCGAATCAGACGTCGTCGTGGTGGCCGTCTCAACGCTGAAGGCAAACAATGACGCGGATATGTCGGATCTTCATAGCGTAATGCGAAAGATTACGATATCGCTCAGCAATACGCATCATACCGCCGTAGTGATTAAGACGAATATTCCGATTGGGGCCGGTTCGATTATCGCTAACAACGCGCGATTTTTGAGAACCGATATCAAGCTTGGCGAACATTACGACATTATAACGAATCCCGGAATACTGCGAGAAGGATCTGCAATACAAGATTTTATGGAGCCAGATGTTGTTTTGGTCGGCACAAGCGGCGACTCCGATTCTGCAAAAAATTCCATGATGAAGCTGTACGCTCCGATCGCGGCTTCTGCGGTCCCGTTTGTGGTTGCGTCATACGAGACAGTCGAAATTATTCGATCTGGCGCGATCGGATTTTCCGCAGTAGTGATGGCATACGCTAATGAGATTGCGGACGTTTGTAGCAGGTGCGGGGCGGATCTAAATATCGCAATTAAGGGCATAGTGTCGAATTCTGGCGGAAGGTTGAAAGGATTTGAAGTGTCTCCCGGATTTGGCGGGACGTCGTATCCAAGAACCGTAAGGGGGTTGTCGGACTCCGCAAAATCTCTAGGCGCCAACATGTCAATCATAGACGCCGCAATCGAAAGTAACAAACTCAGGATAGCGTCAATTAAGCCAAGGATTATGAAGCTACTGGGTAACGCAGACGTGGAAACTCCGTCCGCCGAAACGAGGAAAAAAGTGGCAATTTTAGGGCTCTCGTT
>JAIRYU010000046.1 GCA_031267545.1 Holosporales bacterium
AATTATTTCGGCCGTTTATATATGCAAAACTTGAGCAGTATGGACTAGCCACTACTCTGAAATCTGCGAAGAGGATGATGGATCGCGATCGTCCGGAGGTATGGGATATACTGGAAGAAGTAATGAGAGAACACCCCGTACTGCTTAACAGGGCCCCTACCCTTCACAGGCTCAGTATCCAGGCATTCGAGCCTATCCTTATTGAAGGAAAAGCAATTCAGCTACATCCGCTGGTGTGTACGGCATTTAACGCAGACTTTGACGGAGACCAAATGGCTGTGCACGTTCCGCTGTCTGTGGAGGCTCAGCTGGAGGCAAGAATATTGATGCTTTCCACAAACAATATCCTTAGCCCGTCAAACGGTAAGCCGATCATCGTACCGTCGAAAGATATAGTCCTCGGTATTTACTACCTTACAATGCTGGTTGAGGGCCTTGCCAACGAGGGTATTTGTATGTCTGGATTAAGCGAGATTACTCATGCGCTTGAAGAGAAGATAGTGACATACCACACAAAAATCAGGGCGAGGGTTGCTTACTATGCAGATGATGGAGAATGTGAATACAGAATCGTGGAAACGACTCCGGGACGAGTCATCATGGGACAGATCCTTCCTCGTCACCATAAAGTTAAATTCGACGCCGTAAATAAGGTTATGACGCTACCCGACATAAGTTCGTTGATTGACGATATATATTTCCATTGCGGTTCGAAGGAAACTGCGATTTTTGTTGATCGCATAATGGCAATCGGGTTTAAGTACATGACGCGTGCCGGGATATCGTACGGCAAGGATGACCTTGTAATTCCTCCAGAGAAGGAAATGTTAGTCAAGGAAACCGAAAAGATAGTCTGCGAGTTTGAGCAGCAGTACCTTGACGGGTTTATTACGCACGGCGAGAAGTACAACAAGGTTGTAGACGCGTGGGACAAGTGTGGCGACCGCGTGGCAGAAGCGCTGATGAAGGCGGTATCGTATACAGAGAGGGGAAAGCAGCCGAACTCCGTATATATGATGGTTCACTCAAGAGCTAGAGGATCCATGGCGCAGCTGAAACAGTCAGCCGGCATGAGGGGATTGATGGCGAAACCTACCGGGGAAATCATCGAGACTCCGATTGTTTCTAACTTCAAGGAAGGACTGTCGGTGTTGGAGTACTTCACGTCGACCCACGGAAGCCGTAAGGGATTGATTGATACGGCCTTAAAAACTGCAAACTCTGGATACCTCACGAGAAGACTTGTGGACGTTGCAAACGACTGCATTGTCTCTGAAGAGGATTGTGGAACAACAGATGGAATGTGGCTGCGACCGGTGTATGATGGCGCCAGCGTCGTCGTCAGCCTCAAAGAGAGAATATTAGGGAGGTTTACGGCAAGCGATGTTGTCAATCCAAATAATGGAGCATTGATAATTCAAAAGGATGGGTTCATAGACGAGTATAAGGCCGATACAATAGTTGAGGCTGGAATTGACGAGGTGTTCGTGCGTTCGGTAATAACATGCGAGAGTCAGCGAGGCATATGCGCAAAGTGCTATGGTCGCGATTTGGCAAGGGGAACAATCGTTAGCGTGCATGAAGCTGTTGGAGTCATTGCCGCTCAGTCGATTGGAGAGCCTGGGACACAGCTCACAATGAGAACGTTCCATATAGGCGGCGCCGCTCAGCGGAGTACGGAGCAATCAAGCGTAGAGTCATCAATGGATGCGAGGATCGCATTCAAGAACATGACATTTGCCGTGAACAGTTCTGGCAACACAATAGTCATATCTAGGAAGGCAGAAATTACGCTGGTCGACGGAAATGGCAGGAGTAGGATGTCATATAAGATTCCGTACGGAGCCAAGTTAAAGATCGCTGCCGGCGACGCAGTAAAAACCGGGCAACCTCTTGCAGAATGGGATCCTTACACTACGCCGGTTGTGTGCGAGACTGTCGGATTCGTGAAGTATATGGATCTGGTCGACGGCCAGTCGTTAAGAGAGGTTGTAGACGAAACAACCGGTCTTTCCAGCAAGGTTGTCGTTGACTGGAAGCAGTCGGCCACAACTACAAACTTTAAACCGATGATCGTAATTGTGGGAGACGACGGCAAACCATTAATACTCGCAAGCAAAGCGGAGGCTAAATATTTCCTGTCGATAGACGCAGTTATCAACGTACACGATGGTAATCCTATTAGAGCGGGAGATATCATTGCAAGGATACCAAAAGACGTCGTAAAGACGAGGGACATCACGGGCGGTCTTCCGAGGATCTCTGAATTGTTCGAGGCGAGAATTCCAAAAGAACCAGCCATTATCTCGGAGATAGACGGTACGATTGAACTTGGTAAAGAGTATCAAATGAAGCGGAAGATCACCATAACTCCCGACCCGTCTACTAATCAAGCTCCTGTGGAACATCTTGTTCCGAGGAGCAGATCCATCATCGTACACGATGGCGATTACGTCAAGAAGGGTGATGTTCTTGTTGATGGTAGCGTAATGCTACAAGGTATTTTGAAAGCCTTAGGAGTAGAAGAAATGGCGGCGTACCTAGTCAATGAGGTACAGAAGGTTTACAGGCTTCAGGGCGTGTCAATAAACGATAAGCATGTCGAGGTTATAGTGCGGCAAATGTTGCAGAAACGCGAGATCAAAGACGCAGGCGATTCGACATATATCGTTGGAGATGAAATAGATAGAATTGATTTGTCAAGTATCAACGGTAAGTTGCTAAAAGAGGGCAAGAGGCCGATTGTCACTATACACATCCTACAGGGGATTACTAAAGCCGCTCTGCATACGAAATCATTTATATCGGCCGCATCGTTCCAGGAAACCACGCGCGTGCTAACGGAAGCGGCCATTTGCGGTAGAGTCGATAGACTTATGGGACTTAAGGAGAACGTAATCGTAGGCCGCCTAATGCCAGCGGGAACTGGCGGCTTGGTAAAAAAATGGAAATCTGAAGGTAGAGCGCAGAAATCTGACGAAATAGCTGACGTCGCTTAATGGAAGTAGCCATTATCGATGATATTAGAACGTCAGGTTGCATTGGAAAAACGAGAGCGCTGTGCATAGATTATGGAGACAAACGGATTGGAATTGCGGTATCTGATATAGGATGGCAGATCGCTTCTCCGCTAAAGGTTATCAACAGTCATGGTTGTTTCCCGGCTATCATGGATTTCGTCAATGAGTATGCCGTTGGCGTTATAGTCATTGGCATTCCGTACGCCCTAAACGGAGGCGCCGCCGGTCAACAACGAGAGAAAGTTGAGAAGTTCATTGATAAGTTAAGATCGATACTTGCTCTCGAAATGCCGGACAAAGAAAACGCTTCCATTAAAATTATCGTATGGGACGAGAGATACAGTTCCGTTGACGCCAACAAATTGCTGGATGAGGCATGTATGTCCAAGAGGTCAAGGAGATCGCGCATAGACAAAGTAGCAGCCAGCTTAATCTTGCAAGGAATGGTCGACGCATTACATGCCAGAAGTTGACTATAAACATCAGTCTTCCTCATTAAACTCCTACAGCTTGTTACCGAACATATACAGACAGAATCGGAATGTATGCCTATAGAGTTCCTCGACGCGGTATTTATTGTGATAACTTCGGGGTTTTGTTATACTCCGGACACGGTCGCGAAATACTTTGAGATTCGGTTATGCATCAAGCGCATGCTCTTGCTAAATCATTACACATACTTGGTGACGAGGATATTTTCACAGTATCGGAGTTGTCAAGGGCCATCAAAGACGAGGTTGAAAGAAATTTTACAGCAATTAAGTTGAGAGGAGAGGTTTCCGGCCTCAAGAAACATTCGTCTGGCCATACATATCTATCGATCAAAGATGACGAATCTGTTATCAATGCCATTTGTTGGAGAGGAACCAGAATGTCCTTCCAGATTGAGGAGGGAATGGAGGTTATAGTGAAAGGTCGCGTAACTACATACCACGCCAGGTCTCAGTATCAATTCGTTATAGAAGAGGCAAGCGTCGCCGGCGAGGGGACTCTGTTAAAGATCATCAACGAGCGGAAAAAACTATTCACAGCCCGCGGATACTTTGACATCGACAAAAAATTACCAATCCCAAAATTTCCACAAATCATAGGAATTGTAACATCCAAGACAGGGGCCGTTATAAGCGATATGCAGCATCGCCTTAATGACAGATATCCATTTTGCCATGTTATCATTTGGCCCGTTAACGTTCAGGGAGCTAACTCGGCAGAGCAAATTGCAACCGCAGTGAGAGGGTTCAACCTGATGACATACAAAAGGCCGGACGTTCTAATAGTAGCTCGTGGAGGCGGTAGCGTAGAGGACCTATGGTCGTTCAACGAAGAGATCATCGTTAGGGCTGTTTTTGAAAGTAAGATTCCCGTTATATCGGCAATAGGTCACGAGACAGACACTACCCTCATCGATTATGCCGCCGATCTTCGCGCTCCCACTCCTACGGCGGCAATTGAATTTGCAACTCCAGTGCTCGCCGAAGTAAAAAACGCGCTCTCGAATAATTCTCTAAGACTGGAAACCGTTATGTCGCGAATCGTGAACGAGCGGCGCTCGTATCTGTCTTCATTGCGCAAGCGCCTATCGTTATTATCGCAGTCAATGATCATCTCAGTTAATCAGAGATTTGATGACAAGGTTTTGAGGTTCGCCACATCCGCAGCTAGTTTCATGGGCAAGCGCGCCATCGCGCTTCAGTCGAAACGACTTGCCAGCCTAGATAATTATCTAGCTGTAAAAAAACAGGTCTGCGCATCGAGCGTCAATAAGCTCGCGACTTTATTGGAAACGTACGCGAATCGACAAATAGAAAAAGCGAATGCGCTTTTCAATAGGTTAGACCAAGGTTCTTTTAAATCCATTTTGAAGAAGGGCTTCTGCTTTGTGACAGATAAACTAGGCAGAACCGTAGGGACGAGAGAGATGTTTGAACGCGAGCGCGCGAACGGCGTTACGCTACGCTTCGTAGACGGGTCCATAGATCTGTAACTTTGATTGATATCAGTTCCGCAAAGTATTCAAGTCTATGCCCAATGTGTTTGATTTTTGCCATTTTCAAATTTTATCTGATATATCGCGTCTGTGAATAAGCGTAAACCTCCGTCTACATCTATAATTCCCATTATATTACATCATTATGCTCCGGGGCTACACCGCTAATAACTTATGATGTAGCCCCGGGAAATATATGATCAGATACAAAGGATCGATTCATACCAATACGATCTCTTCATCCCGCAATCTTAACTTACTCAGAATCAAGATCATGTTGGTGTGATTCTTGTCCTTGAACCTCCTGCAATGGGCGGTCTTCTTGAGGGGCTTGGTCGGTGGCAAGACGGTCGTACGGAATCGCCCCCGACAACGCTTCTGGAACCTGCAAAGCCGGTACGTCGCAACTTGCTATGTCGTACTGCCTCGTTACGTCCGGCTGGAGCATCGGACACATACTGTAAATTGAGGGCAGGGGTACTCGCGGGTGGGTTAATCGTTGAGGGGGGCGAAGGGCGCGAATAGGTGGCTGAAGGGCGCGAAGAACTAACGGCAGTACTGGGGAAATTACGCCGAAGTACGTATCAAGATATTTATATATCAGTGGCATGCTGCGCTTCTCGTCCCGAGTCGGCGACGGAATATCGACATTAGCCAACAGCTCCCGCATCAGAGCGAGCAGATATGGCTTTCGCGGATCTTCACCATCATTCGCTTCCTTTAAATATTTGTACGATGCTCCACTCCCGTAGTCATAATCGTGTGCGCCAGCCCTCTGCGCACGTTGCGCTTCATAACCAAAGCCATACCGCGGCTTGCGCCATTGCCACTCTACAATTCTTACGTTACCTTGGCTAGCTGCCTCCGCTTGCGCTGCTCCGCACAATGCCAGCAACATTAGTTCAGGCATGCGCCTGATGATTCGGTTAATAATGATCATTTCGTCCATAAACAAAGATAACATACACTCTCCATCATCCTATCAGCCCGCGCAATTTAATTCAATTTTTATGTAAATTTACGGAGCTCTTGTCGCTTACCCGCGTGACGCAAGGCAAGGCAACGCCCAGAAACAAGGCTAAATATACTCCGCTGAAGTTAAGGCTTCGATTACGTCAACGCTATATGCACATGGATTATCGGTGGCTCAGTTTTCCAGGTATAGCCTCAGTTGTTTTGGAAATTTCTTTCATACGTAAGCCATGGATATGGTCCAAAATTTACTTGATCATCGGGATTATTTATGGCACCCTCCTTGG
>JAIRYU010000061.1 GCA_031267545.1 Holosporales bacterium
AGATCGTTGATCTCATGGAAACAGGAAACAAATCCTGAAAATTTAGCATAGACATCGGCACGTCGCCGTGTTAGCATGCTAAAACAGTAACGAGTGTAAAGGAGAGATCCTATGACAGATCATCATCACGGGGGGGCCGATCTTTTCGAGGCAATTGCAATACTCGAAAATGCGGACGAAGCAAAGAGATTCTTCACAGATCTTTGTACGCCACGAGAAATCGAATTGTTTAAAGAGCGATATGCAGTGTGCCAGCTTCTGTACTCCGGGGCGTTCTCATACCGAGCAATCAGTAAGATGACTGGGGCCAGTACGACTACGATTTTAAGGGTAGCAAAATTTTTGAATGACGAACCATACAAGGGATACATAAGTATCTTGGAGAAAATACAAAAAGGAGGGGAAAAGGGGAATGTTGAAGAAAATAATTGTAGCTAGCATGATCGCAATAGGAGTCGCTGTAACGATAATGATGAGCAGTAGTCCGGAACGTAATAAGCCTGTAGTGTCGATATGCAAGGTTGTCGAGCATGAAGCAATTGACGCGGCAGTCTCTGGAATTAAGGACTACCTTGGAGATGTGGTTCAGTTTAACGTTGATACATGTCAGAGTAATGCAGTTATTGCATCCCAGATAATGTCAAAGTTTGTTAGCTCGAAAAGCGATATTGTAGTTGCCGTTGGAACGACCCCCGCGCAGGTCGCATTTAAATTTGCTCAACAAAAAGCTATCAAGCTGGTATTCAGTTCTGTAACAAATCCAGATAATATCTCGGCCTCCCTTAATGATTCGAACACAGCTGGCGTATCCAATTTTGTTCCACTAGAGCCTCAGATTGAATTGTTTATGTCACTCCAGCCGAATATGAAGAGGCTGGGAATCATATACAACTCCGGAGAATCAAACTCTGTCGACATTGTCATGAAGCTGAGGGATGTCGTAAAAAAATATGGGATAGAACTGGTAGAGCAAAGCATACAAAAGGCGTCTGACATTCCGCAGGCGGTACAAACTCTTATTCAAAAAAAAGTGGACGCCGCTTTCGTCAGCAATGATAACCTGGCGCTCGCGAGCATCCCTATAATAGTAAAATTATGCGGGAAAACTCCGGTGTACGTCAGCGATACGGACCAAGTTGCAAAGGGATGTGTCGCCGCCCTCGGACCGAACCAATATAACATCGGAATACAAACTGGAAAGATGATCGGGAGGATACTGGACGGCGAAGATATCAATGCAATTGAAATTGAGTATCCTAGTTCCACGGAGACATACCTCAACCAGAGTAAGGCCGACGAGATCGGACTAAAAATTCCACAAAAAGTGTCCAATATGGCAACAAAAATATATTAGTGGCGGATACGAATGATAGGATTACAGGAATTATTGACCAGTATCGAAATCGGCCTGATTTTAGGAGTTGTGGCAATCGGAATATTTGTAACATTCAAAACAATAAATTTTGCCGATATGACATGCGATGGCAGTTTTGTTCTGGGAGCCGTCGTCACAGCCGTTACCATCAAAAATGGGGTTAATCCGTATATCGCAATCCTGACGTCAATGGTTGCCGGAGGAGTTGCCGGATGCGTAACAGGGATATTAAATATCAAGTGTAAAATTACAGATCTATTGTCTGGGATAATCGTTGCCTACATGCTATACTCGGTTAATCTTATGATAATGGGTAACTCTCCCAATCTTACATTCCTTGACAACCAAACTGTATTTTCTGACTCGCGCATATATGCGGCTATTGTGGTAGTTTTTCTGGTAGCGGCTGTTACATGGGTAATGTTCAGCAACACAGGATTGAAGCTTCGAGCTGTAGGTTATAACAAGCAATTTGCGACGACGAGCGGAATAAATGTTAACGTCATTACAACGCTCGGATTGGCAATTAGCAACGCCATGATTGCGGCTGGCGGGAGCCTCTTTAGCCAGTATCAGGGATTCTGCGATATATCTGAAGGATTCGGAATGTTGGTAACCGGTCTCGCGTCAATCGTTATCGGAACAAAGACGCTGGCGTTTAGGAGCGAACCATTACTCATAGCGTCATGTGTAGTCGGCTCAGTTCTATACAGAATATTCGTAAACATAGCTTTACACAGCGACGCGCTTGGTATTAAAACTCAGAACCTGAACCTTATAACGGGGCTTATTGCAATAGCGGTAATGACGATGAAGGGCGGCGTGAAAACGAAATGTTAAGATTAAATGAAATATGCGTCAGAGATACCCTAAAGTCGCTCGAACTTTCGGTATCAGTCGGCAAGCGAGTTTTAATAATCGGAGGGAATGGGTCCGGAAAGTCTACGCTGTTTAGCGTTATATCTGGAAGACTACTTCCTGATTGCGGGAGTGTCATTATAGACGGACGCGACGTTACAAGAACTCCGGAATACGAGAGGACTGATATAATTTCTAGTGTGCTGCAGGATATGAAGGCTGGAGCGATTGAGGAAATGACAATCCTTGAAAACGTAAAGCTGGCATATGTAAGGCGTAAAGGCGACAAGACGTCCAGAGAGGATGTTGACTTATTCCGGGATAAGTTGAGTATCTTCGGAATGAATCTTGAAAATAGAATGCGCGAGTGTGTGAAAAATTTATCGGGGGGAGAGCGGCAGGCGCTTAGTATTACGATGGCTACATGCGCCGATTACAAGCTACTGTTACTTGACGAAGTTACGTCAGCGCTAAGTCCTAGGACATCCGAGATATTAATACGTAGCGTCGATGAAATTACATCGACGGAGAGGAAGACATGCCTCATGATTACCCATGACGCCAAGCTCATGGAATCATTTGGAGATAGGACGATGGAAATGAGAAACGGGGCGCTACATGACCAATCTCTTCAAGACACGGCGTTTGATTTCTGCTAACATGGGCGACATGTATTCTGACTTAAAGTAGAGAAAATGAAATTTACTTTTGACTGGTTAAAAGAGCACTTGCGCACACAAGCGTCGCACATGGAGATTGCCGATCGGTTGCCGCCCCTTGGACTCGAGGTTGAAGAGATCATAGACAACCGCAAGAAACTGGAGAATTTCGTTGTAGGATACGTCACGAGCGCCGAGCGGCATCCGTCGGCCGATCGACTAAAGATATGCCTGGTAGATATCGGATCCCAAGTCTTGCAGATAGTGTGCGGAGCCCCAAATGCCAGAGCCGGAATTTATGTTGCCGTCGCATTGGAGGGAGTAATTATTCCGGCGACTGGAACTCCATTGAAAAGAGGAGTTATCAGAGACGTCGAAAGCCAGGGAATGATGTGCTCCGCTCAAGAGTTACTTCTCGATGACAACAACGCTGATAGCGATGGAATCATGGAGCTCCATACGCGAGAAGTTGGCGGGGATCTCGCTACGGCGATTGAGATGGACGATGTCATTTTTGATATTAGCGTAACTCCCAACAGAGCAGATTGTTTCTGCGTCAGAGGCGTGGCGAGAGATCTTGCCGCCGCCGGAATTGGAGAACTTGCTCCATTGCCCGATTTGAAGATTAGCCATGTTGGAAACAACGAGGTAGGCATAAACATTGTGACAGACCAATGCCGTTACTTCTCGACGATGGCACTCGACGGTATATCAGGCAACACTCCGAAATATATCGCCAAGAGGTTGCGCGCCGTCG
>JAIRYU010000055.1 GCA_031267545.1 Holosporales bacterium
CTTGATACGTCCCATGAATGGATCTTTTCGAGAACTGGGATAGAGCAGCGTAGAATTGCGGCAGATGACGAGCTGGCGTCAGATTTAGGAATAATTGCCGCAAACAAAGTAATCTCTCAGACTGGAATTGACCCTGGAGAAATTGGAGCAATTATCGTGTCGACAACTACTGCCGACAGGAGATTCCCATCGTGCGCCTGCAGAATACAGGGAGCAATTGGGGCATTCAACGCGTTTGCATTCGATATCAACGCCGCCTGCGCTGGATTCATATATGGATTATCTGTATCCGACAGCATGATACGAACAATGAATATCAAAAATGTTCTGTTAGTGGCAACGGAAACGCTAACAAAGTTCGTAGACTGGACTGATAGATCCACATGCGTTTTGTTCGGAGACGGCGCTGGCGCAGTGCTTTTGCAGCCGTCCGACGATACTTCCAGGGGAATCATATCGACTATGCTATACTCGAACGGTAAACCGGAAAAGTACGATAGCATCCTATCGCATAGCGGCTCTCAGAATGGAAATCGCGGGTACGTTACGATGGTTGGAAGGTCAGTGTTCAAATATGCGATCGAGTATATGTCGTCGTCAATGACTGAGATCCTGGATGAGAACGGCATGACGCTAGACGACGTTGATTGGATAATCCCGCATCAGGCAAACAAGAGGATCCTTGAGTCAATGTGTAAAATGAAAGACTTTCCGATAGAGAAGGTCGTGATAACGACCCAACGGCACGCTAATACGTCATCAGCCTCAATTCCGCTGGCATTGAAGGATATGATAGACTGCGGGAAAATAAAGCAGGGAGATACGTTGCTCTTTACGGCTCTTGGAGCCGGATTAGTATGGGGATCTTCCATAGTGAAACTATGAGAAAGGATGGATAAAATTTATGCAGTATGATTGCGATAATGCGTTCTATAAGATTATACATGGCACAATTAAAGCCAATGTTATATTGGAAGGAGAGCATTTTGTTGCTTTCCATGACATCGCTCCGAAGGCTCCGGTTCATGTCTTAGTGATCCCAAAGGGGAACTATGCGGACTACTACGACTTTATGGAAAATGCCGCCAACGAGGAGATCATAGGCTTTTTCAAGGGCGTAAATCAGATCGTAAAGCTAATGAAATTGGAACAAAATGGATTCAAACTCAGAACGAATTCCGGGAAGTTCAGGCTTAACGACGAAGGAGGTCAAGAGGTTATGCACATGCATTTCCACGTTTTGGGAAAATCAACCGAGGAGTAAATATTAACATGGATGAACAACAGAACAGCGGCATTATGCAATTAAAGGATACTGTGTTTTTACCGAAGACCAGTTTTCCTATGCGCGGAGATTTGCCTAAAAAAGATCCAATCATGGTAGACGCCTGGAAGGAATCGGATATATTCGGTAAGCTCAGACAAATATCGAAAAACCGAAAGAAGTTCATCCTTCACTTTGGACCGCCATATGCGAATGGACCAATTCATTCAGGCCATGCTCTTATAGGAATTTTAAAGGATGCGATTAACAAGTCGTATCAGATGCTGGGATACGACGCTCCGCTGGTCATAGGTTGGGATTGCCATGGGTTGCCGATAGAGTGGAAAATTGAAGAGAGCTTCTTGCAGCAAGGTAAAAAACGAGACGATGTTCCGGTAGCGGAGTTTATGGCGAAATGTCGCGAATTCGCAGAGAACTGGATGGAGATTCAAAAGGAAGGCTTCAGGAAACTTGGTATCATCGCAGATTTCGATAACCCGTACTGCACGATGTACAAAGAAACAGAAGCTCAGATATACGAGCAATTTTTAGAGATAGTAAAAAAGGGTTTCGTGTACAGAGGACAGAAGCCAGTTATGTGGTCTGTCGTTGAAAAGACAGCCCTTGCAGAGGCGGAGGTTGAATATCACGACAAGGTCAGCGACGCAATCTACGTAAGGTATCCTGTACATCATTCCAAGAATAAGCATCTAGAAGGAGCCTATGCCGTAATATGGACGACAACGCCGTGGACCATCCCAGGTAGCATGGCGATTGCCTACTCTCCGAATATTACATACTCGCTCGTTGACATTGACGGAGCGCGTTATGTTGTGGCCGAAGGGTTAGTATCAAAAATCGCTGATGAAATTGGGGCCAACGATCTGTCGGTAGTTCGTAATTTTGCCGGCGATGAACTGGCGGAAACGATATGCGAACATCCCTTAAAGGACCTCGGCTTTGAACGCGAAATACCGATGCTGCCAGGGCGTCATGTGACAACCGATATGGGAACAGGGCTTGTGCATACCGCCCCGGCGCATGGAGTAGACGATTTCGAGATCGGTACAAAATTCGGGTTGTTGATTAGAGACACGGTTAACGGCGACGGAACCCTTGCAGATTTCGTTCCGCGCTTTGCCGGAGAATACGTGTTCAAGGTGGGAACTCGCGTCATAGACGAGTTGAAAGAATCTGGAAATTTGCTACATGCAAGCCAAATAACCCACAGCTACCCGCATTCATGGCGCTCAAAGGCCCCGCTCATATTCAGGACCACGACGCAATGGTTTATATCAATTGACAAAGTAAGGAGCGCCCTCGTCGAAGAGATAGACAACACGAAATGGTTTCCAGAACAATATGTGAATCGTATACGAAGTATGGTGTCGCAACGTCCGGATTGGTGTATTTCAAGACAGCGACTATGGGGAGTTCCGATCGCCATATTTATCCGCAAGGATACCGGCGAGATACTACTGGACGAATCGGTTTTCAAGAGAACGATCGAGACATTTAGAACGCGCGGAATCGAATCTTGGAGAACTCTCCCAGATTCACATTTTCTCGGGGAAAAATACAATGCTAACGACTATGAAAAAGTACTAGACACACTGGAGGTATGGTTCGATAGCGCGTGTTCGCATCACTATGTTCTGAAGGATAGAGATTATCTAAGCTGGCCCGCAGATCTGTATTTTGAGGGTTCCGATCAACACAGAGGGTGGTTTCAATCGTCGCTTGTAGAATCTGTTTGTACGACAGGAAAAGCTCCATACAGACACGTTGCAACCAACGGATTTGTTCTCGATAAAGATGGTAGGAAGATGTCAAAATCTGTCGGGAATGTCATATCGCCTGACGATGTAACATCGAAATTTGGCGCAGATATTTTGAGGCTATGGTGCTTGAATTCCGACTACTCTCAGGACATGAGGTTGGGAGATGAGATACTTAACCGGCAAAGAGACGTTTACAGAAGATTCCGCAATACCCTGAGATATATTTTGGGAGTTATATCCGAGTACGATCCGGCTGATTACGTCGCATACGATAGCATGCCGGAGCTCGAGAAATTTATTTGCGCAAGGTTGTATGATTTAGACGCCATTATGAAGCGGTCGATACTGTCATACGATTTGCAAACATTTTGCCTAGAACTTCACTCATTTTGCGCGAACGAGCTGTCGGCGTTTTACTTCGATATTCGCAAGGACTCGGTGTATTGCGATCACAAAAATAATAAAACGCGCGCTGCCTGTCTGACCGTTATGGATTGGACGTTTCGGTGTGTCGTCCATTGGCTCGCGCCGATTCTTTCGTTCACGGCAGAGGAGGCATGGCAGACATATCATCTAAACGATCGGAAGACCAGCATTCACCTACAAACATTTCCGGAAATTCCAACGGAGTGGAAAAATGATGCAATTAAGAAAAGGTGGTACGCGATTCAGAACGTTAGGAAAACGATCACGGAAGCTATAGAAATTGAACGCAGCGCGGGGATAGTCGGATCCAGCCTGGAGGCGGCGGTATACCTATATTCCAATGATAATGAGAATATTTCTTTGCTCAAATCCGTGGATTGGAAGGAAGCTGCGATAGTATCGGACGCCGTTGTCGTAAACGCGCAAGCTCCGTCTGGAGCTCGCATCGGCAGTGCAAGCGGTATCGGAGTAACCGTTAAAAGAGCAGATGGAATTAAATGCGAAAGATGCTGGAAGATCATGAAAGAAGTCTCGAGTAAAGGAACAAGGTTCGGTAGCGCAAGCCTATGCGATAGATGCTCTGACGTAGTTAGTAACTCAGTTGTTTCAAGCTAATACAATTAGCACCATGTTTTTAGGCAGCCGTAGGAGCTGGACAAGCGCGTCCGCCGAAATTTGCTCTTGCTAATCTTGCCGTTATTTGGCACACTGCCCGTGTTGTCTCCTTCGTCTAGCGGCCTAGGACACCGCCCTCTCACGGCGGCAACACGGGTTCGAGTCCCGTAGGAGACGCCATCTTGTGTTTAGAATAGGGCGCCTAGCTCAGTTGGCAGAGCAACTGACTCTTAATCAGTGGGTCGCAGGTTCGAATCCTGCGGCGCCCACCAATTACTAGCTAAAATCTCCGTTATTTTGAGGCGCATCAAACTCGCCGTAATACCAAGGGTTTGAGAACAGTGGGACCGTATTGCGATTTTCCATGGAACTAACCTACGGATATTCCAGAAAGTATGACCCGCGACGCCGCGACGTTTATAGTCAACGGTATACTGCGGGTCGCCTTTGTAACTACGCGCCATATGCGCGGTACGAATTTATGTACGATATAATACTGAGTCTCCTAGAGCCTGCCGCGCTACCTCGGCATTTTGCATCAGCTTCCGAATTTGTTCGTTGGCTTGATCAAGCTCCGCCTTAACTCGGTCTCCTGCAAAGCGCTCATCCGCCATAGCGCGCTCGTGTTCTGCGCTCTGCGCTTGGAGGGCTGCGTTGGCGTCGTCTATTAGAGCCTCTCTCTTAGCTATCTTCCTCTTAAACTTGCTTTGCGCCTCGTCATGGAGTTGCCGCAACCTTTGCGCTGCCTCACGGAGATCTTCCACTTCGGTTTTTAGCCGCGCTTCCTCAGCTTGCGCCTCGTTACGTTCCTTCATTGCTTTTGAGAGTTCCGCTACGCGCGCCATATGGGCGTCTGTCGCATCCTTTTGTCTCGCCTCTGATTCTTCGAGCGATACCTCTTGCATTCTGAGGGCTGTGTAGACATCCGACAGCTCCGATATCGCCATTTCGTGGGATTTTTCTAGCTTTTCAGAGTCCTCTTCCAGTCTTCTCGCGTTCTCTTCCGCCTTCTTTCTCTCATCCTCTAATTCTTTCTGAACTTCATCTAGCCGTTGTCGTAGATCCGCATTCCCTACAAGCGTTTCTCGATGTTTGATCTCTTCCGTTTCAACCTGCTGCCTCAAGTCGCTTGCTATCGTTTTCCACTGATCTAGCTCCACCTGTAGCCGCGCCATATCAGATTTAAAGCTCGCCTGCGTACGCCCGCTCTCTTCTCTGAACGCCGCTCTTTCGGACTCCAGCCTCTTGATCTTAGCTTCAAGTTCTTTTACGCGCTTAACCTGCCTCAGCATGCCCTGTCTCTCCAACGCCAGCCCGGAGAGTCGCGCGCGCTGTTCTTCGATTATTTTCGTTTTCTGTTCTGTTCGCTCCTCAGCTTCGCGCCGCCTCCGCTCTAGCTGCTTTACATTTCTTTCCTGATCGGCTCTTTGCTGCGTTGCATCATTGAGAGAACGCGTGAGTTTCTCCTTTTCGCTTTCTGCCCTTGCTATCGTTAGTCCCATCTGTTCTTTTTCGCGTTTCGTCTGGCCAACCTGATACTCAAAGAGGACTATCTGAGATTTGGCGGCCTCTAGTTCTCCCTCCAACTGAGATTTCTGTTTCTGGAATCTGTCTTGATCCTCCGCCAACTTCTTTACACTGTCGTCGAATTCTTTCCTCTGCTGTTTGCGTTCGATTGCGGCGGTCACCTGCCTCTTGAGTTCAGTATTTAACTTCCTGAGCCTTGCAAGTTCTTTTCCTACTGACTTTCCATGTATCCCCTCCAGCTCTCTTCTCGCATCTGCCAGCTGCCGCTCTAAATCTAGCAGCCGCGCTTGTAGCTCCGGAGTATCGGCTACTTGCCGCCGTTGCGCAGCCTCTTCTGCCGTCGCGCCATCGATCTCATGCCTCGCCTCCCTGAGTCGTAACCCGATCAACTCGATTCTCTCCGGATTTAGCGCGACTAATACGCCTGTAGCTCCCAGACCAACGAGCTCGTCGCCAATCTGCCTTTCGGCTGCATGGACCCACGATGCAGCCGTTATACTTGCTGTTAGTAGCGCCATTCTTGTTAGATTTCTCATTCTCAAACCCTTCCTATCCCGTAAACTGCGCTCATGCGCTGAGTCACTTTATACACCATATTATTAAAACTTTAAACATATCTTGCGAAATTTTCATGAAAAACCCGACGTCTGTCGGAGGCGGTTGGTAGACTGAACTAACTGAGAGCATTGACAATAAGGACATGCGGCGTAAAGATTTTTTGTAAAAAATATGGATCGCGCTAGGTTGTAAAAGTTGTAAAACATGTTTCCATTCTTCGAAAACTCATCAACTACCCTTGGGAACGCCCGCTAGTCACGTAATTGCCTAGGCAACGCCATCATCGTCCGGAACGGTTCCAAAGGACAACACAGCAATCTTGGTCCTGATCTTTGACACTTCGTTTTCGATCACGATTTCTTGAATACTCTTCACGTCTGATGAAACGCCTCGAGCGCCGCCGAGTGACTTTAATTCGCTAACCAATCGCTCTTCCTTGTTACGAAGGCTCCGAATCTCGTTTTTACCGATAGAATAGAGAGACACACGCCACCAAGGTCATTCATAACCGCGTCAATACACTATATATTAATCATTTTTTAACCATTTGCAAGAAAAATATTAGCGCAGTATAGGGGGCGCAAAGGCAGGTAGATTTCCAGTTTAGAAACATGCTTGGCGGAGAATTATAACTCTGTGCCGAGGTATTATTTGGCTAGATTACATAGGAAGACTAAATGTTATAAGCAAGAGTAAGGAGACGCTAGAGATATCGCTCAATCTCCTTTTGAATACGCTTATGGAAAGACGCGCGCATAATTTTAGTCTCCCATCCAGAAAAGCATTGATTTACGATCCACGGATATGATAGCATGCGGCGCGGTTGCTTTGCGTTCTGTTAAGAGAGCGTTGTTATGTGTTTTTTAGTTCCCGGTGTCATTTTTTAAGAAGCTGAAATCTACGCTTTGCGACCTTGTTGGAAACAACAAAGTTGCAAATATTGGGGATATCACCCTCGAAGAGCTCTTGATTAAGGCTGACTTTGGATGTGCGCTTGCGTCAAAAATTGCTAAAGACGTAGGGCGCGAAGGGAATATGGCGCTAGAGCTCAGGAATAGATTGAGCGAAATCATTGTTCCGCTGATTCGTGAAATAAGCATAGACTCGTCAAAGACTCCATACGTAATAGTATTGTCTGGCGTAAACGGCAGCGGTAAAACTACGACAGTTGCGAAGTTAGCGTTTTTTCTGAAACGGCAAGGATATTCCGTTGGAGTTGCCGCATGTGACACATTCCGCGCCGCCGCCGTGGAACAGCTTTCAGATTGGGCAATGAGGATCGAATGTGATATTTTTAAATCTGAAACGTCGCGAGATCCGGCAAGCGTGGCGTTCGACGCCGTACGTACCTCAAAGCGCGACGTATTGATAATCGATACGGCCGGTAGGCTACACAACAACCCGGATCTAATGAGCGAACTAAAAAAGCTTTATAGGGTAATTGCAAAGCTCGACGCGACTGCTCCGCACATGAATCTCTTGATTATCGACGCCACAACGGGACAAAATGCCGTTGTGCAGGTAAAGGAATTTGGTAAAATACACCCGCTCTCCGGAATAATCGTGAGTAAGGTCGACGGATGCTCTAAGGGAGGCGCGATAGTTAGCGTGATAAACGAACTTCAAATTCCAATATTCGGAGTTGGCGCTGGTGAAAACGTTAGCGACTTCGAGTCGTTTTCTGTGGATAAATTTTTGAAAGATTTAATGGAGTAAGTATGGTTTGTGGATGTTGTGAGGGTAGCGCTACTAACAAGAGCGCTCTGTGGTATCTGGTTGCAATAGCCTTTGGGGTTATGTGCGGACTGTCCGGAATCGACGTTTTGCTGAAGGTAGGCTCATCTTGCTCTGAAATCTTCGTGAGAATTTTTAGGTGCATCAGTATGCCCGTGATTTCTCTTTCGGTAATAATCGCGCTTTCAAGCTACGATTCCGATAAATCTATGATGAGCGTATGGAAAAAAACACTCTCTTACACGATCTTCACAACCGTAGCGGCAGCTTCCGTAAGCGCGTTATTGTACGTAATGATCTCGCCGTCTAACGTTGCGATTGTCTCCAGCCCGTCCGCTGACACTAAGACCGTCGGAGCAAATTACTTGAAGTATTTTTTGGATATTGTTCCGGACAGTATTTTGGGTTCTTTTATGGAACACAAGGTGCTAAGCGTATTGCTTATAAGCGTAATTATCGGAATCGCAATTAGATTTGTTAAAGAGGCAGACGCAAAGAGTTCTGTCATATCCTTCTTCAAAGGTATCCACAGCGTGTTCTTCACGATCACGCGGCTGATAGTGAAAATCCTCCCAATCGGATTATTCGGATTCGTTACGGTTAGCGTCAAAGAATTGCAGGGAGGCACAGACCTCGCCGGAATGGGAAGCTACTTCCTGGTTATCATAGCAGCCAACATTATACAGGGAGCCGTCATTCTGCCACTGGTGTTGGCCGCTAAAAAGATAAACCCAATTGTTGCGATGAAGAAAATGACGCCAGCATTATCAGTTGCGTTTTTTTCCAAATCATCGTCGGCAACCTTGCCGGTCACAATTGACACGATAGAGTCAAGGATAGGGGTCAACCATAAGATCAGCAGATTCGCGTTGCCGCTGTGTACGACAATCAACATGAACGGTTGCGCCGCTTTTATTTTCACGACAGTTATATATGTTATGCAGAATCACGGCATCGAGATCACGTCGCTCACCATATTGACATGGGTGCTGATTTCGACGCTTGCAGCGATCGGTAATGCGGGCGTTCCAATGGGATGCTTTTTCTTGAGCGCGAGCCTTCTTTCATCGATGGGTATCCCAATGCCATTGATGGGAATAATCCTTCCGTTCTATGGAGTTATTGATATGATAGAGACGTCTCTCAACGTCTGGTCTGACGCATGCGTAACTATGATTGTTGACCGAGAATTTAAGGAATAGACGAAATTTAATACGTAAATAACCGCCAACAAGTCAACTACCCTATCGGCTCTTCGGCAACTTCGACTAGCGTTTCTTCGTTTGACGTTTCCGGGAGCTTGTCCGACTTCAAAATGTTTAAGACTTCCTCCCTCTCCTGGGTATCCCGGGAAACAGCCTTTGGCGAAATAGATTCTTTCCGTACTGTGTCACCGCTCTTCTTTGTTTTATTGGCAGGGGCAGACTCGCCTTTATTTTTGATGCCGACGCCTTTTTTCGTATCGGGTTTGTCATCGTCGCTCACGCCCAAAACAGCATGATCTAATTCGTCTACCGCATTCATAGGAAACGGGGACGACATAATCTTGTTTATTAGAACCGCCTCTCTTGCCACAGCCATGACAGATGGCGGTATTTCTGGCGCTTTTCCGGCAGTAATTGGAATTTTTAAGGTTGTAACGGACGGTTCTCCCGGTTGCTTTGGAATTGACGCAGTAACTCCGACATAGATCTTAGCGTCTTTCCCATTGCTGAGCGGAATTTTGAATCCTAGAACAATCTGATTTGGAGATAGTTGCTCGGCGTTCACGGAGTTGGTACGATATTTTTGAAGCATCCTTAACGCTGCAAAATTGCCGACGCACTGCGACACTGCGGTGGTCTCGTTTATTATTAGGTCTGGATCGTTATGATCGGCTACCGGTTTGTGGGCCTGCGCATCCCCCGTTGCCCATCTGAAGTTAAATTCAATTGGAT
>JAIRYU010000044.1 GCA_031267545.1 Holosporales bacterium
TCAAGAGTCTGAGCCAAATCATCGTTGGTCACAATTTTTTGAGGTAAGTGCGAGGCGATTCCGCCGATTACGGTTCTCATTGCGCCTCGCCGCGAATTCCTGCTAGCGATCGCGTTAGCTTCCCCATAAAGTCCGATTTTACCAAGTTTACGGCCATAGAAATCGCATTTGAAAATCCTACTGCGTCGGAATTTCCATGACTTTTAACCGCAATCTTGTTGAGACCAACCAGAGGCGCTCCATTGTTGATCTTCGGATCAATTGATCTCTTTAAAGAATCAAACACACGCTTGCTGAGGATATAGCCAATCTTCGACACTACGCTCGCCGCAAACTCTCTCTTCATAAAATTAGTAACATATCCCATAGTGCCCTCCATGGTCTTTAGCGAGATATTCCCGGAAAATCCGTCCGTCACTACTACGTCGACCGTTCCGGACATTATGCCGGTTCCCTCCACAAATCCGATAAATTCAATATCGGACATCTGCTCTAACATACCGTACGCCTCTTCGAGTATCTCCGTTCCCTTGGACCTTTCGGTTCCAATGTTTAGGAGCCCGACTCTCGGGGATTGCAGCTGGAGCAGAACTCTGGCTACAGCCTGTCCCATTAGAGCAAATTGAACTAACCTCGACGGCGTACAACTTGTACTGGCTCCAAGGTCTAGCATCACAGTTTTGCCGTTGCCGTTTGGGAGCATACTTACCAAGGCCGGCCTATCGATATTTTCAATTGTTCCGAGTAGAAGCTTGGACAACACCATAAAGGCGCCTGTGTTTCCGGATGATACGACGGCGTCTGCATTCCCGTTAGCCACATGCGAGATCGCTTCGAACATACTAGTTCCGCGTCCCTTCTTTACTGTAACGGCTGGCTTTTCCGACGCCAATATCTCGTTGTCACTTGTGTCGTATACAGAGTACAACCGACCCTCTATAGTTGGTAGCGCGCGCATTCTCTTCACGATCTCGCGCTCGCTGCCGAACAAGTCAAACGCAACGTCGCGACACTTACCGCTTTTGATATACTGATTTAATCCAGAAATTGACGCGGACATTCCCAAGTCGCCGCCCATAACATCCAGAGCTACTCTCTTCATCTAATGACAAGCCGATAGCTGCGCGCCTAATGTAGGGCGCTTACCCTTGCTCCGCGCTCGCGACAGGAGCTGCAGACGCGACCAAAACCCTACGCCCGTTGTACGTGTTACAAGATCCGCAGATATGATGAGGCAAGCAGGCCTTCCCGCACATCTTGCAGTACGAAACCCCGGCTGGCTTGATGTGATCGTGCGATCTCCTCATCCTAACTTTTGATTTAGACGTCTTTTTCTTTGGAACAGCCACTTCAAACACCTGGCGCCGCAACAACTACGGTCCACATTGTCGCAGAGATCCGCCAGGTATGTCAATGGGCTTTCCCACGTTACGCGTAAATTCTATACCCGGCTTTTTTACTTTCGCAGAAGGTCTAATAATCGTAACGTTCGTTAATAGCGCCGTACAGCGCGGACTCAAATGCCGCAATTAAATCGCTTGAAATGCGTATCTCGTTGACGTCGATTGGCGTATCTCCCGGAAACGTTTGTTTTCCGACGCTCCATATCTGAACGCTACGAATCGGCGTATCGATTCCGTTAAGGCCGCCCCTTTCGGCGATATAACATAGGGGCGTCACAATGCCTTCGAGTCCAGAGGTAATATTCTTGGTTGATCTAGGAGCGGAGACGTTAAGATCAATAAGGGTGGCTTCGTCGCCGTATATCTCGATCGCGTCGCAACTTCCGCGCATTGTCAGGTCGAAATTTTGTATATACGTTTCTCCGCGAACGCCGTAGAGGACCTGAGGGCCCTTGGGACGCGACGTAATCCAATCCATGATATTGAGGCATTTGTAGTACAGCAGTATGTCTAGGACGCGGATTTTTTCGAGCCAACGAGGGGCCTGTTCGTCATCGCGGATACATGCCCTCATAAAATTTTTCAATACCCTTGAGCGCTCGCGTTTATCTTCATTGAATTCTGTCGGTCGTAAATTGAGGATATTTTTTATATAAAATGATTGCGGGTCGCATATTAGTAGTCCAACGTCTTCCACTCGTATTTCATGTGGAATACGAAACCGTGAGACGTTGGCCCGCTTTTCGATAGTTGCATCCGTATCGTTGTCGTTCCGCTCGATTTTCATATAATCCAGAGGTCGGTTTTGCTTCTTACAGATCGCTTCAAACTTAACTAAAATTGGGCTCTTGATTTTATTGGAACCAGAAAATTTTACGGCGCGTAGCATGTATATTTCCGCGTCGCCGCAGAAGCACGAGTAAAATAAATCCTCTACAGTTGAATTCGTTGAAACCGGCAGATTTGCTTTATGTCGTAATAATCTGTGAAACCAATAGTTGCCGCTGTCTTCGCAAGACTGCGCGTCCTCATTGAGCTCCGTAAGAATTATAATATCAGAGCGTAAAAATTTGATATCTCCGACTCCAACTATCTCCACTGGTTTATGATGTTTCGGAACATCGGCAATTGCGGCTACTTCACGAACGACCTTATCTCTTTGAGACTGCGTTATGCCTTCAAATGCCGCGTCGATTTCATTTAGGAAATCTGATGGTAGTTCGCTAACTTTATTATCGACATACGATGTGAAATCGATTCCTTTCGCGTTGAGGCAACACGAAAGTAAGTCATGAATTTTCTTATGCGGAACAACGATAGCGATTGCGCAATCGGGATTGTCGCTGATGATGCGGGCAACAAATTCCACCTCAGTCAACAAATTTGACGTTTCTAATACATGAATTCGGTTTGTGATATGCGCAATGTCAATCTGTTCTCTAATGTTATCTACGCAACATTCAAAATCAGAAAAGCGATATTTGGGTTTAAGCAAAATACGCTCAACAGAATTCTTCGCCATCTCTTGCATAATGCTGGGCCAATACTTCGTTACGATTAGAAGAAATTGAGTTCTTTCTTTCCAATGTCCTGGAAACAGCGTGAAGAAATCATCGGCTAGCTTATTAAGATCTACGTTGTGATAATCGATCTCATCCAACGTAACAGCGATATCTTTCGCCAATTTCACAACGTCTGCGATATCGAGAGTTGGAACATACTTCCAGATCAATTTTGAAAGTATGGCTATCCTATCTATAATTGAAACCCTGTCAGAACGCATTAAGGATTGCGCGCGGATCTTGGCCATTAAACAGTATCTCGTAAACTGCTTCGCATATCGGAATATCAACGGAATGTTTTTTTGCCAGAGCCACCACATTTTCGGCTGTGTCATAGCCCTCGCAAACTGCGCTAGAATCTTTTACGATGTCCTCCGCCTTTTCGCCATTGGCAATTCTTATCCCAAATGAAAAATTTCTAGACGCTTCATTGAACGCGGTAAGAATCAGGTCTCCAACTCCGCACAATCCATAAAAGGTTGACTCATTTGCCCCTACTGCCACACCTAAGTTCCGCATTTCACGGAGCGCGAAGGTTAGAACGGCTGCGTGCGTATTGGGGGAGGACGAAATACCAACCGCGACGCCACAGGCTATGGCTATAACGTTTTTCATTGCCCCGCAGATCTGCGCCCCAATAAGGTCCGAGTTTGGAGAAAGCTTCAAAGTTGCCGTCGATAGCTCGCGTCCAACTTCAACTGCGTCATTATAATTTGCAAACACAATCTCTGAAGCTGACAAATTTCCTTTAGCGATGTCGTGAGCAAAATTTGGTCCGGCAAGATATCCTATTCTTGAGCTTGGTAATAATTTCTCAAATACATTTGATAGCGGCTCTCCTCCTGGCATTAATCCCTTCGAGCAAAGAATTACAGTGGTTCCGCATAATTTATTAGCTAAAGTTTCAAGTAACGAAGCCGTAGGCTTTAGCGGGAATGTCCATAAAATGTAATCAAACACACCACGCTCAAGATTCTCCGCAACTTCAATGTCGATCGCATCATGTATCGATACGCCGGATAAAAACTCGTTAGTCCGACATTGACGCATATTTGCCACATGATCTTTAAACCACGAAAAAAGGATGACCTTAAATTTGGCGGAATAGGCCAACGCTAGCGCCGTTCCAAATGCGCCAGCTCCCAGTATCCCTAGCTTTTTCATTTGATATCGAACCAACTCGCCACGACCTAAGCTATTTTCTATTCGCTTTGGGGCCGAATATCAACTACTTTTATGTTCATGATACTAAAATAATCCTTTGGTAATTTTTCAGCATCAAACACAGCCGCATGAAGGTTCAAATAAATTGTCTATTTGCTGCAAATCCAAAGGGAGTTTAGAACTAAACGTCAAATAAATTCCTGTGAACGGGTGAACAAACGACAGTTCCTTTGCGTGCAAAGCCTGTCTCTTAAGATTCTTCA
>JAIRYU010000045.1 GCA_031267545.1 Holosporales bacterium
CTAAAACTCGATTTCAGGTCGGACAGACAAGCATATTTAAGAACATCCGGACCATAGCGCTGTAGACCGGCAACGTGAGAATCAACAACCGCAATGACTCGATACCCATTATCATTTAGCGTATCGAAGTGCTCTTGCCCTTGCTTTCCAGCTGCTCCAACAATGATTATTCTGCGCATTCCTTCTCGCGCCGACGCCGCCATACACTGGTTCGTAACAATGGTAATCACAGCTATTATACAGGAAAACAAATGCCTTTTTACTTTCCTTGCAAACGAGCGCGCATCCGTCGTCTCTAGTAGCGCGATTCTCACAAACTTCAACGCTCCATTTCCCATCTTTTTACCCGCCAACTTCAATCTCGAAGGGCATCGTACCTTAGTTTATGTAGCGTGGCAATCCCGTAACTGGTAGTAATTCATATGATCTGAGACAGATTATTGAGCGCATGGCTGCTCATAAATTCTAAATGGTCTATTCAACATTCCGCAAACGCCATCCTTCCACGCTAATAATTTAGCGTATCATCGCGGTCCGAAACAACATGAGCGTATACAAAACAGTTCGCAAGAGATACAATGCGAGTCCGTTGAATGTGTGGATCGGCGTTCTCATAGAGTGGCGCCGTTTCTAGTTTTGAGGTAGGTATGAATGAGAAACTTGTTAGGCTGATGGTGGCAGCCTGTTGCTGCATCATGACCATGGATGGTTGTTGCATGGCGGCTGAGGAACCCGGACGGCATGATTTTCCAGAGCTTGTGGGTATGAGTCGACGAGTGACGGACGATACGTTGGTTATTGTAGGCGGCAAGCAAGTCATTGAGGTGGAAGGCCAGGCGCGATTGAGAGACGAGAAAGAAGCGGAAGATGCGCGACTTAGAGTCGGGCAGCTCAGTGATTCGAATTACAAAGTTAGTGAGCCGCGCGATAAGAGAAATGTTGACACATACTGTTTAGACGATGACTTAACTCGGTTTGGAGCTAGAGTTCGTAATCGGAATGGATCGCTCGAAGGAAAGATTCCCCTAATTCTGTTAGGGGCGCCGCAGGCAATTGCAATATCTGCCGAGTATCAGTTAAGGGATGATGCGCAGCGGCTAGCTGTCGCGGATGCGGAGATGTTCACAGTAATTACAAGCAGAACTGCGTACGTAGTTGCTACGCCAACAGGAGCGGCGCTTGAGATAGTAATAGATAAAACGACTACCTCGGGAGAGAATGTATTCCGAACTATCGAAATAGAATATAAAGGGGAGACGGATGGATCGTCTGTCCGTCCTACTATGGCCAGAGCTATAGATGAAGTTGGTAATGCGGCGAGGTTGCTCGAATTACCAAATGAATTAGCAGAGCCAAAGCTGCTTAGAGCTCTTAGGGCTGACGGACATCAGTCTGCGTCATTATACGGAGCTGGCAGTGTGGATTCCATACCCGCATCTGACGGCTAGTTTCAATTAGTATTGTGTAAGGCAGCGGGGACAGTTTCGATGAATGCCGATTTTATATCGTCGACATTCGCGGTCTTTCCCCCGGTTACCTCGCTGACGGACGTAACGGAAAGACCGGTTATTCCGCATGGGGTTATGGAGTTAAACATCGACAGGTCGTTCGATACGTTGAGGCAAACGCCATGGCTTGACACTCCGTTCCTAACGCATACCCCAACAAACCCTATCTTCGAATCGCGTATCCACACTCCAATTCCTCTATCCGATGCGCGCGCGTCTATGTGAAACATCTTCAAAACGTCAATCATCCAGCGTTCCAACATACTTACGTAATTTGAAATGTTAAGATTACGTTTCCTGAGATTAATGATTGGATATACTACAATCTGTCCCTCGGCGTGAACAGTAACCCTTCCTCCGCGATTGGGATAGTACACCGGATGGCGCGGCGGTTCTAAAAAGTCTTCCTCCGCGAAACTCTTTCCAGCGGAATACATGGCCTCGTGCTCGGTAATAAATACGAGTTCAGCACCTCCGTTCACAACTGCATCATGCGCAATTTGCATGTCTAGCATGGCGATGGAATATTTGGACAATCCGTAATCTATGAACTTAATCGGCGTCGTCATTCAATTAAAACATCTTGAAAATTAAATTAGGATAGATTCCTAAGATAACTGCTATGGCCATGAGTGAAAGTATAACAAATTTTTGAGCGTTCAATACGCTGTAGTTCGTGCATTTATCATAACTCTCCTGTTCTACTTTCCCGCTGAAACATACGTGATAAATGTGGATCGCGTAAATCGATGATATGAGGATACTAGCTAACGCGACGACTACGCTGACTACAGACACACGCCATGCGGCATATACGGAAATTACCTCGCATATGAAGTTGCATGAAGATGGAATTGCCGCCAATAGTAGGAACGCGGCCATGGCCACTCGTTTTGTGAACGTCGGAATTGTATTCATACTCCGTAACTCCGAGATCAATCTGGTCCCGCGCGATGTTTTTACCATGTCAGTCACAAAGAATAAAATGGTTGTCAGGACGCTGTGCTGCGCAATTGCGAAAATAAAATACTCTCGACCAAGGTTCCCGAGAACAATCATTAAATACATGTTTAAATGGATTATTGAGAAGTATGCGAATACGCGCTTGATGTCATCCTGAAAAATGAGTTGCGATAACGCGCATATAATGCTGGCAATAGATATGCTCGATATGGCTACGGTATTTGCGATTAACTCATTTAGAAAGAGCGGCTCGACAAAACGTACGATTAGTAATGAAGCGAATTTCAACGAGATGGCTGCGAGCATTACTGAGCATACGGTTTGCGATTTTACATGCGCAACGGGCAACCAATTATAAAACGGCCAAACTGGCATTTTTATCGCAATCCCTATTGATAAGATCCAGAATGCAATATGGTTTTTTATTCCCGCTTTATATATCTCATGTATGTTGGAGGTATGCGCTTCCGAGCATATCATTATTAGGGCAACCAGCGCTAGAAATGCGCTCGAGATTGTGTATATTAAAAATTTGAAGATCGCATATGGAGTGTGATTTTTGTCAATCGACATCATGACGTACATCGGAATCGTAGCCGCTTCCATAAATATGAATAGCAAAAATGCGTCGGCGGCATAGAATGCAGCTATAGCGAACGCTTCAAAAAAGAAAATCATGGCGCGCCGTATCTTCGCCGTTACGTCATCTTCTTTGAAGATCCACAGCATGCACATCAAACATACGATGCAGATAATTGGCACAAACACAGCGGAAAAGCCATCTACCGTCACCCACCTTTCACACGCCTCTGATAGGTTGATTTTCTCGGCGTATTTGCCGCCGTTTACAAGATTGTGTAAACGCGACGTCGTAAGAGCCAAACACAGCGTACAACATGACGTCCATATTGATACGGTTTTGACGTTTGTAGATCCGCTATCACTATTCATCCCCATCACAAAAAATCCACCCACAAGCGGTAAGAGCGCGACTAACAAAGCTATGGGGGATTCGATCATAGTTACTGTATATATCGGACTCGTCACCGGTATCATACCTATATCGAATCGCCAACGGCAAGGATATGGTGTAAAATGGAGCGGATCTTGCGGATGATGTACGAGGTTGATGTGGACGTGTTGCCACTATGTATAGCGGGATATCTAGTTGGCTCAATTCCAACCGGATTTCTAATATTGAAATACAGACGCGGCATAGATATACGAGACGTTGGGTCGCATAGCACCGGGGCTACGAACGTACTGCGGACGTGCGATAGGAGATATGCGCTTGCCACTCTCGCAATAGACGCTCTGAAGGGCATAATTTTTGCGGCGGTATCTGCGAGGGTTTCTAGTAGTAGTTTTGTTTTGCTGGCTATGTTCTTGTGCATCATAGGGCATGTATACCCGGTGTGGCTTAAGTTTCGCGGCGGGAAAGGCGTTTCCACCGCCGCTGGAATTTTTCTTGTGTTGGAACCTTGCCTAGCGGTCGTGTCGATTATTGTTTGGGCACTCGTGGCAAAATTAGTGAAGGTATCGTCAATCGCATCGATATCGTTTGCGCTCTCATTTGCCGGGTTGGTGGCGTATTTCAATCACCTTGGAACCACTACAACCTCAATGCTGATATTCACTATGTTCGTTCTGACGTTACTACTCATAACTCATTTTGATAATGTGATGAGGCTGTTGAAGCGCGAAGAGTCTACGGTTACAGAAAAAACGAAGTCATCCAAGCGATGCAAAGATGTATGATCGATATTAAAACTGCTGCGCTTCCAATGTCCTTTGCCTTTTTCGACAGAGGATGTCGCTCAAGTCCGATCCTGTCTATCGTAGTCTCAATGGCGGAGTTCACAGCTTCCATAAGCAGTACCAGAAAATATGATGCGAAGATGTAGAGCAACATAAATACGGATGATGATCTGAACAACTCAACTGCTATCAGGACGAGGCCAACGTACAGCTCCTGCCGAAACGCTCTTTCCGAAATCAAAAATCTAATACCGCTTACTGAGTTTAAAAGCGCATCCCGCCATCCCAATCTGAATGACATTAAAATTGCCATAATTGACTTAACAAACCTACGCCAGAATATATCAGCGACTGATAAACGAAATCAATTGCGAACATCCCGAGGTAGCATGTAGACTGCGGTCTATAGCGTCAGCGTCTATCTCTGAAATTGCATTATGTTCAAAGGTTCAATAGTTGCTCTAGTAACTCCGTTTCGTTCCGGTAAGTTAGATCTGGATTCGCTTGAAAAGCTCGTCAATTGGCACATTGAATCGGGAACCGACGGAATTGTCGTGTGTGGCTCTACTGGCGAAGGCATGTTATTGTCAGATGATGAAAGGATTTCCGTTATCTCGACGGCCGTAGATGTCGCTGCCAAAAAAATTCCAGTTATTGCAGGGTGCAGTACCTGCTGTACAGCAGAAGCAGTGAGGCAAGTTACTCAGTCTGAACGCCTGATGGCAGACGGAGCCCTTGTGGTGGCTCCGTATTACGTTAAGCCAACTCAGAGCGGGATTATCGAACATTTTAAGGTTGTGATGGAAAGCTGTTCTCTGCCTATTATCGTTTATAACAATCCTGGTAGATGTTCGGTTGGCATAGAGGTAGACACCATTGTCGAGATTGCAAAATTTGGTCAGATTGCGCTCAAAGATTCAGATACAGATCTTGCCAGAATTACTAGACTAAAGTCCATAATACCGCATGTGTCGATGTTGTCCGGCGATGATGCAACGCTGATAGGGTACCTGGCGCATGGCGGAGACGGCTGTATATCGGTCACGGCAAACGTGAAACCGACCCGTGTGAAACAGTTAGTAACCGCCTGGAAAATGATGGATATATCCGCAGCGCATAAAATTAACTCAGAATTGTCCCACATGAACGAAGCGCTATTTATCGAATCAAACCCCATTCCAGTGAAGTACATTCTTTCACAGATGGGGATGATACAGAACGAACTACGCTCCCCGCTACTGCCGGCTTCTCTATCAGCCATTCAAAAGATTAACGCGGCGACGCGCAGAATTAAGAACTAGAATTTCCCACCGCATCTGCACGAGCAGTTCTGGCATGGTTTGTGGTATTTATTGGTAACGACAAATCCGCATTCTTCGTCTCCGTTTGCTACGTCGATATCTAACCCGCGGATCATTAACTCTATTTCCGGCTCATAGAAAAACTTTATGCCTTTCGCCTCGATCGCAACCATGTTATCGCCGGCTGTTGTTACGTACGAAAGGGAGTAATCGAGACTTGATGAGCAGCTGTCGCCACGTTCAATCGAAATTAATAGGCCTATTCCTCCGTGCTCTGATAGAGATTCTTTGATCCTATCAGCCGCCAGATTAGTTACAGTAATCACTTTGCTCACCATGTTCTTTTTGGAAATATAATCGTCAATCGCCGCATCGATCGACTCCTTCGCAAGGACAGAGCAATGCCGCTTTATATCGGATAACTCAAGAGACTGTGCAACGTCTTCATTTTCGATTTGACGAGCTTCGTCGATAGTCCTACCGCGTAACAGAGTAGTCGCCAGTTCCATCGACGCGATTGCCGAGACGCAACCAAACACCTTGTACTTAGCTTCGACTATTACATCGTTTTCATCGAAAAACAACTGCAACTTCATAACGTCGCCACATAACGGCGACCCGACGATTCCAGTTCCAACGTTACAGAGATTCTCGTCGAACCCGCCCGTGTTCTTCATCTTTTCGTAGTACGCTATGGTCTTCTCGCTATACTTCACTGGAAACCCCGTCTTTTGAACACATCATCCACGCTAGACCCGCTCTGGATTATATCCCAGATAGGGCTGATGGCGCGTAACTTTTTCGTTGCCGTAACAAGCTCGTCTATCGCCAAGTCTATTTCTGCCTCGGTGGTTTGTTTTCCAATGGACGTTCTTATGGACGATTGAGCAATGTCTGCCGGAATGTTCATTGCCGCCAGCGCGTGCGATATCGTGAGCTTATTGGACGTACAGGCCGAACCCGACGAAACGGCTATATGTTTTGCCTCCATCATAATTGCCTCTCCCTCGCATCCTCTAAAACTTATGTTTACGATCCCGGGGTAGTTGTGTTCGGGACTTCCATTTATGTAAATCTCATCGAGCTGTCCTGTGATTCCGCTGATAAATCTATTTCGTAAAGTTTGAACATGCGCAAGATTTTGTGATAATTCCGATAATGCAAGCTCTGCGGCTTTCCCCATTCCTACGCAAACAGGAATAGGGACGGTTCCCGATCGTATTCCGAATTCCACGTCGCGATTTGCTCCAGGCGTTCTTACGAATCTAGCATTGGCGGATTCACAGTACAAAACTCCGACTCCCTTTGGCCCGTATATTTTATGTCCGGATGCGCTCAAAAAATCAACGCCTAGCTCCTTAACGTCAAGCTGTATTTTCCCAAATGCCTGGGTGGCATCCGTATGTACCAATACGCCGCGCTCGTGGCAAATCTCAGTAATTTTTTTTGCGTCCTGCTTCGCTCCTGTTTCGTTGTTTACCAGGCAAAAAGACAGGAGCCCGGTCGTGTCTTTGACGGAGTCCGCAAGAAGATTCAGATCCAGCAGTCCATCCGTTCCAACTGGCAACAGTTCTACGTCAACTCCGTCTCTCTTCAGGTAGTCTGCGCAATCGAGGACGGACTTATGTTCGGTTGCGAGGGTGATAAAGCACTGCTTCCCGGCCGATTTACGTAGAGCTTTCATCACTCGTATCGTAGCGATCTTGTTCGCTTCGGTAGCGCCGCTCGTAAAAACGACTTCCTCAAAATTAGCGTTAATCAACGTTTTAACTTTAATCCTGGCAGCGTCTACTGCATCGAGGGCAGTTACGCCAAAATGATGCATGGAGTTGGGATTCCCGAAAATGTCACAAAAATACGGGAGCATCTCCTCTAATACCCGTGAATCGCACGGGGTGGTTGCAGCATAATCCAGATAAACAATCTCTCTCAATTTGACACAACAAAACACTATTCGCGCTGAGCGTCATATTAGACCAAAACAGAGATTCAAAGCATCACTTAATTTCATGAGCATGTATGCTACATGCGCAACTTTCACTTGCAATTCCGGAGAAGAGCGAGCATCATACCGCCGTGCGGTGGTGATGTCGTTTCATGGTTACTAGGTATGATGTCCCATTTTTTGGCGTCAAAGTGCTGAGCGCGGAAGCGGTTACCATATTTATCTTAGCGTGTTTCGTCGGATATTACGTTGTTCTCAGGGTTACTCCTGCTCTGCATGCTCCTTTAATGTCTGTTACAAACGCTATATCCAGTGTGATCGTAGTGGTGGCGTTGGACGCGGCGCTTTTAGGAACCGCTTGTAGCGGCGACATATCAGCGGCTTCTGTGTGGTTCGGCGCGCTGGCCGTATTCTTAACGATGATAAATGTTGTGGGTGGATTTATGCTTACAAGAAGGATGTTGGCAATGTTCTCCGTGAAAAAGAAAAAGGAAACAAAGTAATGATGCAAGAATTTGCGGATTGCGCAGCGATACTGCGGATTGTAGCCGGTGTCCTTTTTGTGCTTACGTTACGCGGCCTGTCAGCGGCGTCTACGTCAAACGGTGGTAATCTGTATGGGATGATCGGAATGGCATTGGCAATTTCGTGTCCGTTTTTGCGCTGTATGTTTCAGGCGGGCGCCAGTTCCCAAGCGCTACTCCCACTTATTACTATGGGATTTGGAGGCGGCATCGGTTTGTTTATAGCGAAGAAAATCGACATGACGGCTCTTCCGCAGTTGGTTGCAGCGTTTCACAGTCTTGTAGGATTGGCGGCCGTTTTTGTCGCCTGCGCGATTTTTGCATCTCCGGGTATATTCGGGATTGCAGGTACAAGTGGCGGCAATATGCCAGTTTCTAACGCGATTGAGATGTCAGTTGGAGCTGCGATTGGAGCGGTCACCTGTACTGGATCTGTGGTAGCGTTTGGCAAACTGCAGGGATTCATATCTGGAAAGCCGTTGCGGTATAAGGGGCAGCATAAGATAAATCTACTAATTGCTATCGCGGTTGCCGTAGCAATTGCGGCGTTTGTAGTTCGCCAGACTCCGTGGGCGCTGGCCGCTGTCATTGCGCTGTCATTGCTCATTGGGTATTTGTTGATTACGCTTTTTTAGGTGAAAAAAACATAACCACAATAAATTATGTTTTAATCATATGTCTTATTATTTGAGAAAATTTATTAATCTTTTTTAAACATAAATAGAAAATAAAACCCTATTTATTATATTTATTAAAATTAAT
>JAIRYU010000022.1 GCA_031267545.1 Holosporales bacterium
AACGCGCAAATTTCTACTATCGCCATCCTGCTCGCCGGTTCAATGGCGGTGTGCGCCTTGTTGATTTCTAAAATTTCTATGTTGTTACCAAGAGGGAAAAGTAAAGATTCAGGAACGTATGAATGCGGATTTGACGGAAGCGAGTGTTCTGAATTTACGTACGTTAGCGAGCATAATGGCGCGGCGTCATTGTTTATAGTAGTTGAGCTTGCCGTGTTATGGTTGTCGGTCTGTTGCTTATTTTTCGTCATATATCCGGATTGCTATTGCTTCAGCAAATTACCAATAAAAATACTGGCCCTCGTACTAACTGGACTACTCGGCGGCGTAGTAAACATTGGGATAAACAGGCAACGTAAGTAAGAGGGGCCGGGATGGGCGTAAAAATATTTTGACATGCGTAGACAAGATATGGCAGACTGATAGTGTTCCAGACAGTTTACCGTTAGGTCTTTGAGACCAGTTAGTCTGTCTTGTTTTGAGTTTACGGACCAGCGCCAATAAATTGGAACCTGAAGTCGAATCGGGGAACGTTTCTAAAGCAAAATTAGATCTCGCCCTCCATTATGAAAGAGATCTACTTTATAAATTCAACCTAAATTATGAAAGGAAAAAATCATGACAAATAACTTGTCTATTTTAAAAATCGAATCTAGCGATGGCATATTACTGTCGACAAGACATGCATCACAAGAAATTACACCGATTACAAAGGGAAAAGTAACAAGAACCATTGGGCATAGTCCACTTGTTTCGCGCAGTACTAGCCCCGCAAAATTGCGATGTATCGTAGAGACAGGAGAGCCTCCGGACGCGCATCTACTAAAAATACATAACCAATTTACAATCTACTCGATTGTAAAATTTAGGGGAGGCAAGTCGCAGGCTTCGCCGCCCAATTGCGTTAACGATTTGGTGGAAGACCATGTTGACCACATTATCTTCCGACCGATTCTCAACGTATTCCTAATAGATTTCTCATGCAAATGTAACAACTCCATCAGTGAAACATGGCGATTAGAGTTTGAAGAGCAATAGCTTATTAATGCGTAACAGACATTGATTCAAACATTTCAATCATCTCTTCAAGCGTAACAGATTTTGTATCCGACGATCCCAAGAGCCTCATACTAACAGTCTTACTTTCCTGTTCTTTCTGACCAATAATTATTATTGCCGGAATTTTATTAACTGAATGTTTCCTGATTTTGTAATTAATTTTCTCATTATCAGTATCTATGACGGATCTTATGTCATGATTCTTCAAGATATTATACACAGCAGTCGCATACTCGATATTATCGTTAGAAATAGTGATAACTGCCGCCTGCGTAGGAGCAAGCCAGAAGGGGAATTTACCAGCGTAATGCTCTATCAAAATTCCAATGAATCTTTCGAGCGACCCAACGAGAGCTCGGTGCAACATTACTGGAACCTTCTTACCGCCGCTCTTATCAGTGTAAGTAACGCCGAAACGTTCTGGTAAATTAAAATCAACCTGCAACGTTCCGCATTGCCAATCTCGTCCAAGACAATCCTTCAATACAAACTCCAACTTTGGGCCATAAAAAGCCCCCTCGCCCTTGTTGATTGTACAATCGAGACCAGCGGCTTCCGACGCTTCTCTCAGGGATTTTTCGGCGGTATCCCACACTTCATCCGAACCAACCCTCTTTTCCGGCCGATCGGAGAATTTGACGGCTATGTTATCAAATCCGAATGTCGCATATATTTCCTTGATCATGGAGCACACATCTATTGTTTCTGAGACGATCTGATCCTCTGAACAAAATATGTGCCCATCATCCTGTGTGAATGCGCGCAACCTCATTAGACCGTGCATCGATCCTGACGATTCGTTCCTGTGACAGAGACCAAACTCCGCCATTCTAATAGGGAGATCCCTGTAGCTCTTCACTGAGCCAGTTTTATAGCAAATTATATGGCCGGGGCAGTTCATCGGCTTAATGGCCATCGACGAGTCGTCATGCTCTATGACGAACATATTTTCCCTGAACTTATCCCAATGTCCTGACGTCTCCCATAATGAACGATCCAGCAGCTGCGGAGTTTGGACTAAATAATATCCATGCCTTCTAATTACTCTCGCGATGTAGTCCTTTAGGAGGTTGAAGATTACACATCCGTTTTGTAGCCAGAATATACTGCCGGGGGCCGATTCATCCACATGGAAAATTTCAAGATCAGGACCAAGCTTTCTATGATCTCTAGCCTTTGCTTCTTCAAGTGTCGCGCAGTATGAATTCATCTCGGCTTTAGAGCCGAATGCAATTCCATAGATTCTTTGCAGCATGTCATTTTTGCTACTTCCTCGCCAATATGCGCCAGCAACCGCGGTTAGCTTAAACGCGTCATGCGGTATCATGCCAGAGCTTGAGACGTGCGGGCCTCTACATAAATCTACAAAACCGCCTACCGAATAAACGCCGACTGAATCCGCGTTAAGATTCTCAATTATCTCGACCTTATACTTTTGAGAACGATCGGAAAAATACCTAATTGCCTCCTCTCTTGACGTCGACGATTTTTCAAACGGAAGATTCATCTTGACGATACTACGCATCTTCTCTTCGATAAGATTGAGATCGTCAGTCGAAAATGTCCTATCCGACATGACGTCGTAATAGAATCCAGAATCTACGGCCGGTCCTATTGCGAATTTGGCATGCGGATCAATTTCTGATAGCGCCGCCGCAAGGACATGGGCCGCGCTGTGCCTTAGCGTGGATAATCCGTCCGGATCATTTGCTGTGAGCAATTCAACGGTATCATTATCGCGCAGCTCCGTCATTAGATCGGCAAGGCTGCCGTTTATCTTGGCAACAAGCGCCCGTTTTTGAACTCCTAATTTACACGCCAAGTCGCGCGCAGACGCGTTCGCTGGCATTTCAACTTTACTACCATCGTTTAAAAATATAATCATCAGCGCATCCTCAACGTTTACTCAACTATCTTCGGCGTGCAAAATAATCCAAACTTCTCATGCTTTGTATTTGACATCAATTCGTCTCTGGTATTGTTGATCAACGGAACATCCGTTCTCTCAGTCGCGCTCATCGTTGCGTCCACAGCAGTTTCGTTCATCTCTGGAACGTCTATTTGCGAGAGTTGGTCTATCCAATCGAAGATACGATTCATGCTATCCATGAAGGAGTCAACTTGCGTATCGGATATTCTCAGCTTAGCTAGTTTCGAAATTTTTGCTAGA
>JAIRYU010000035.1 GCA_031267545.1 Holosporales bacterium
CTATAACCTAACTGTTCTCGATGTTATGCATGCGCTTAAGAAACAGAACGTCGAAAGTCCGGCCGGTAAAATAGGAAATAGGCATAGAGAGTACGTCGTAACAACAGTGGCCGAGTTACAGGATAGCGAGGAGTTTATGGAGACTCCAATTGCCAACAGGAAAAATAACATCGTGAAGCTGCGCGATATAGGTACGGCGAAGCTCGAGAATAGCAATAAAAAGACAATATCGCGATTTAACGGGGAAAAGGTTGTGAGCTTATCCGTAGTGGCTCAAACGTCGGCAAACCCAATTCAGGTGTCAAGAGGAGTCCGCGCAAAATTTGGCGAGATGAGAAGGCAGATGCCAGACAATGTCAGCTTCAGCGTCGCATATGATAGTACGACATTCATAGAACGCTCGTTAAGCGAAGTTTACCATACGATATTCGAGTCGATAGGATTGGTTGTGATCGTAGTATTTATGTTCCTAAATTCGTTCAGAGCAGCCGTGATTCCGCTTATTACTGTTCCTATTTCGTTGATCGGTTCTTTATTTATAATGTTTTTGTGCGGCTTTACGATCAACAGCATGACGCTTATGAGCATGGTATTGGCAATCGGATTGGTTGTGGACGACGCAATCGTGATACTGGAAAACGTGTACAAGCACATAGAAAGAGGGGTTACGCCAATAAGGGCGGCTATAGAAGGAACGAAAGAAGTTAGCTTCGCCGTCATCGCCATGACGCTGACGCTGTGCGCCGTGTACGCTCCCGTAGCGTTGGCGGAAGGCGAAATGGGGAAGTATCTGAAGGAGTTCTCTGTAACGTTGGCCGGGGCTGTGTTGCTATCCGGGTTCATAGCTCTCACGCTCTCTCCGATGATGTGCTCTAGGACGCTGATCAGTCATGATAGGAAACCGTCAGGCGGCAGGTTTGCGGTCTTTATGGGTAGAATATCTGAGAGGCTAAGTCTCAGAGCTATGGCGGAGAAGCTAAATCTGAAGGCCCTATCGGGGAAGATACAGTCCGTCATAAGATCTACGGAGCAGACCTACTCAACGATGCTTGATAGGGCTCTGGATCGCAGGAAATCAATTGTGTGGTCCACGTTAGCGTTCGCTGCGTTTGGGTTTCTTGTGTATGCGTTCATGCCTAAGGAACAGAGACCGTATCAAGATCTTGGTATGTTCGGATTCGAGGGGCATGCCCCTCAAACGTCAACTCTAAACTTTACGCAGCGGTATGTAGACGCTATAGACAAGGTGATTTCGGAGATTCCTGAGATCGAGTCGAGAAACTACGATATTACGAATCCTACGTTTGACGGCGTTGCCGTTATAAATGAGTCCAGCAGTAAGTCAACGGAAGAAATCATGCGCGAAGTTGAGAGGAGGTGCGCAGAGATTTCGGGGATAGATATTAGATTTAGCTCCGGACGAGGAGGATCTGAGGATGGGGCTAAGGTCGTCATGATGGTTGTAAGGGGGGATAAACCCCACAAAGAACTCAGAGAAATAACAGGCAACTTCGCGAATGTGTTGTACGGAAGCGGCATGGTAACCTCCGTTAGATCTTCGGCTCGTAACGAGGCGGAGTCCTATTCGGTATCCGTTAAGAGGGATAAGGCGGCGCTCATGAACATCGATCCGCGCGTAATTGCAGATACGATTTCCGGCCTGATGCAGGGTAAGGTTGCAACCAAATTCAAGAAAGACCAGATGATATGCGATGCGAAAGTTCAGATTGAGGACGAGTACAAGAGATCCCCGGATCAGTTGACGGATATATATGTTAAAGCCTACACGGACAGGGAGGAGCTGCTGGTTCCAATTGCAGAGCTTGTTGATATTTATGCAAAATCTGGGCCAGTTTCAATTCACAGATATAACAGGACCAGGGCAAACACCATCATGCCGATCCTGAATAGTTCTACGTCGCTTGGAGACGCAATAGACTCCATCAGAACTCTTGGGCGCAAGACACTGCCGGATGGCGTGTTCCTTGAGTTCATAGGAGAGACCAAGAGGTTCCTTGCGGAGTCTCATACAATGCTCATAATCTTTACGTTAGCTCTTAGCTTCATCTATCTTGTTATGGCGGCTCAGTTCGAGAGCTGGGTAGATCCGTTCGTGATTATGTTAACTGTGCCGTTAACTTTAGTCGGGGGGATCATTACGCTTGCCAGCATAAACAGTACTATAAACATGTTCTCCAACATAGGATTCCTTTCGCTGATAGGACTGATAACCAAGCATGGCATACTCATTGTTGATTTCGCTAACAAGCTGGTGGCGTCTGGAAAATCTCCGAAGGCTGCCGTTAAGGAAGCCGCCGTTATGAGGTTGCGTCCAATATTGATGACGTCATTCGCAATGATTTTGGGATCGCTTCCATTGGCATTTGCAAGAGGAGCCGGATGTGAGATCAGGATCCCACTAGGGGCAGTGATTAGTGGAGGGATGACTATAGGTACGCTGTTCACGATATTCATTGTTCCGGTTGTGTATACATATGTAGCCGGGTTCAAGAAAACAAAGCGCACCGAAAGTCAGGTAGCGGACGCCGTGTAAATTCGGGTTATAATCCTAGACGTAGAACCGTAATAGACGCTACATATGCAGATAACTAATGCCATTTTAGAGCAAGCGCTTGGGGCATGCAGTTGTCCCACATTCGCAGCGTCTAGGGTTGCCATAGACTCGAGGCTAGTTATAGACGGCGATTTGTTTGTAGCCATTAGAGCCGGTAACGCTTTTGTGAATGACGCATTAATGAATGGCGCAGTTATGGCTATCGTTGACGACGCTAAATATATCGTGGATGGAAAGACTGTACTGGTGAAAGATTCGCTAACTGCGCTCAAGAGTATTGGCAACTACGCGAAGACGCGCGCCAACCCTAAATTACTAGTCGGAATCACAGGCAGCGTCGGGAAAACTACTACTAAGCAGTGGTTGTCATCCGTATTAAGCAAGAGATTCAACGTTGTCTCGAGCGCTGGAAATTACAACACGATATACGGTATGCCAATTTGCCTGGCTGGCTTAGATGATTCGTCGGACTATGGCGTCTTTGAAATTGGGTCTAATAATCCAGGAGAAGTCTCCGAACTCTCTACGTATCTGAATCCGGACATTGGCGTCATTACCGCCATATGCGAAGCGCATATCGGGAAGTTTGGAACTATGGCAGATATCGCGCGTGAAAAGATATCAATAATGGACGGAATTAAGGATGGCGGGGCTGTGGTGTACGACGGAGACCTGGAGAGAGCAAGCGAAATTAGAACTCGGGCATCGTTAAGAAACGCGCATTGCATTTCGGTTGGATTTGGATCTAACTGCGATTTTTATGTAAAAGCGCAGCATGGCAACAACATTAATCTCCACACGCCGATTGGCCCCATCGAATATCAGATCTCTGCTGCCGGAAAGCATTTTGCGTATATTAGCGCGTGTGTTATTGCTATAATGTACGCCATGAAAATTAATCCGATGGACTTTCTTGAATATTTTGGAGATTTAACTCCCGTTGTTGGGAGAGGAGTTATGGAACGGTGTTGCATGAATGGAATTGAATTCGCGCTGATAGACGATTCGTACAACGCGAATCCCACGTCGGTTATGGCGGCCCTAGATACGTTGGATGCGCTAGAGTCACCAAGTAAAATTGTGGTTTTGGGCCAAATGCGAGAGCTCGGAGATTACACGATGAGCTACCACAAATTGATCGCCGAAAAATTGTACTCCATGCTGTTGCAGCAAATTTTCTTTATCGGAGACAGACTGCTTTTTGATATTATGCGCAGCGCAGGACCTACCGTTTGCTTTGAAACAACGGATGACATGGCGGCTCGCGCGGTGATACAATCGATACAAAGAAACAGCGTAGTCTTGCTGAAGGGCTCTAGGAGCGCCTCCCTCGAGCGCATCATATCGCGCATCCATAGATATTGTATGGGCTGAAAATGTTTTACAACATTGTTTA
>JAIRYU010000062.1 GCA_031267545.1 Holosporales bacterium
CAGCGGTTGCTGCTGGAGCAGATACGGGAACGAGTCCGTAGACAAGGACCGCAGATGCGCGAGTACATAAAACGCGAGGCAGAGATAAATAAAGAATTGTATTCAGCTGGTGTAACAGAGGCGAGAGAAGAGCTGGAGTTCCTTGCCGGGGCAAGGGATCTGCGCGATCACCCGGACGCTAGGGGGGCGCCAGCAGGGCCAATCTGGGAATGGGCGAGCGAACGCCGGGACGCCCTTATCAGTTACGGAGCGTTCATACATCCATACGACATGCCCGCTCAAGGATCAACGTTTCCTAACTCGAAGATAAAATATGCAAGAGGCATGCCTATGTGGACTCTACTGTCATCAATAGATGCAGGCAGAGAAGAGAATGCTCTGAGAATCATGAACAGAATTAGGGCGGTCTCCGTAATACACGCTGCAATCTTTCTAGAGCAGTACGGCATAGGAGTTCAGAATGGGCTCGCGGATATCGTTAACGAAGATAAATTCAGAGAGCTACTAAGCGGCGACAAGCGTCGCAGACTCCAGCATCTATGCTACTCGCTGCGGATGTTCAGGCTCAAGCCGCTAGCCTCTGTTCTGCATGATTTGATCGATAACTCCGATCCGCGCCTATCGGACGCGGATCGCATCCCCGCCTGAGTCATCGAGAGGTTCATGGGCGCCCGTGAACCTCTCCTACTTCAGGCCGCAGCTTCGGCGGAAAATCTAATCAAAGGACTATGATTATCTTTGATTTGGTTTGGCCGCGCAGGCCATGGCGTAGCGTTGTTGCAACACACTGACGATATTGCTGATGGTCCAGTATATGACTACCCCGACCGGAAACGAGGAGCATATGTACGTGAAAATCACAGGCAACACCATCATCATGTTCTCCTGCATCTTCTGTTCACTCGTTTTCTCCGCAGACCTCGCGTTACCGGCGGACGATAGCTTTTGCTGCAGGAACATCGTGATTCCCATGATTATAGGCCACACGCCAATGTGCAAGAAACCAGGCGGAGTCCAGTCGATTGCTCCAAATAGATTAAAAATATAAAGAGAATCCGGAGCGGATAGGTCGCGAATCCACAAGAACAACGGCGCATGTCTCATCTGAATGCTAACGAAGAATACCTTATACAGGCAGAAAAATATGGGAGCCTGAAGAATCATCGGCAAACACCCGGACATCGGCGATACGCGCTCCTTTTTGTACAGAGCCATAAGCTCCTGGTTCATCCTTACCTTATCGTGAGAATACGTTTTTTGCAAATTTGCTATCTTGGGTTGCAGCTCCCTCATTTTAGCCATCGACGCGAATGATTTTTTGGTAAGCGGATATGTCAAAACCTTGAACATCAATGTCAGGATCAATACCACCAATCCCATGTTGGAAAATATATTTGCGAAGATATCCATGAGGTACACCAGCGGCTTCGTCACAATGAAGAACCACCCGAAATCGATAGCCATATCAAACTTCTGTAATCCAAGCCGCTTACCGTAGTCGCTCAAAATTCCGATATCCTTTGGGCCCATGAAGGCAGAGTAACGGAGCGTAATAACCGCATCCGGCTGTAGCTCAATATCGTTGTTATTCATTGCCGAGATCTTAAGCGAATTATTTCCGAACTTTGAGTGACTGATCGTGAAGTTCGGATCCTTATTAATTAGGGCGCATAGCCAGTGTATATCTGTAAATCCGAACCAATCTGATCCGCTCAACCTCGTCTCGCCTACGACATCGCTATACTTCAGCTCGTCAACCTTTCCTAACGAAACGCCAACTAATCCTTCGTGTACAACCGCGTAGTTTTTCAATGTTGGATTTGATTTGACTAGGCTTGCAACCGCAGACATAGCAACAGATTTTCCAGATACGTTCTTGATCTCGTCTGTGATATTTACCAGATACCCGTCGTCAACTTCAACAGTTCTCCTGATCTCTATCCCATGTTTCGTTCGCATACTTGCCGCGACAGACCCATCGCGCTCTTCGACTGGAACCCAAACGTGATTACCTGCTATGGATTCGCCGTTAGTCTTGTCCTTGTATGAAACTTCGTAATAAAACTCTGAATGGGTTCCCTTTGGAGTCAGAAGCCTAACGTTATCGCTATTCTTGTCAGTAGTCTGTTTGTATTTTTTCAATGTAACAATATCGAGGATACATCCGTCCAGATCTATTGAGCTAACCATATTCTCGTTGCTTATCGTAACTCTATGCCTATTGGTGATAGCTTCCTGAATCGAAACCTCCGGCTTTTGTTGTTCCGCAGCCGCTACCTCGTTACTATCTTCTCGTTTCATCCCGGCAGAACTCCGGGAGTCGGAACTCTGCGAGTCGGTAGTTGACGAAGAGTTATCCGTGAAATAGTTGTAACAGAACATCGTAGCCATAAACAGCACGATGGCTACTATCAAATTTCGATTGTTTGTACGATCACTATCGTTGTTTAGAGGCACCTATGATCTCCTACGGAACGGGATCGTATCCACAATTCCTAAATCGCCCAAATCCGGGCCTACACCTGGATATCCTGCGGAAGGATAATATAATTCCCCTAAAAGCTCCATACTTTTTTATTGCCTCATACGAATATTGCGAACAGGACGGAATAAATCGACAGCAGGCAACTCTGCGGACGGAGAGCGCTTGGTATGCTCTAATCAAGAAGAGAAAAACGCGCTGTAACATATTAAATCGTCATAGATTTAGGAAGATGTCCCGCTACACGTTGAATCTGAAATGCATTACGTCGCCATCCTGAACAACGTAGTCCCTGCCTTCAAGTCGCATCTTTCCGCGTTGTTTAGCTCCCTGCTCCCCTCCGCACTCCACATAGTCCATCCATGACACTGTCTCGGCGCATATGAATCCTCTTTCGAAATCTGTGTGAATAACGCCGGCGGCAGCGGGAGCTTTAATTCCCGCGTTGATAGACCAGGATCTTGCTTCCTTCGGCCCAACTGTGAAATATGTAAATAATCCCAGAAGATCATATCCGCTGCGGATTACCTTACTGAGACCGGTACACGGCAGTCCAAGTCCTTCTATAAATTCACGCTTTTCCTCCTCTGAATCGAGCACAGCTATCTCGGACTCTATTGCTGCAGAGATAATCACGACCTTTGCCGAGCCAACTCTGTCTACAATCATATCGGTGTACCTGTTACCGCTAGAGCTCTCTCCCTCTGCAACGTTGCAAACATATATAACCGGTTTTGTGGTGATGAGTTGTAGCCCCTTCAAAATGTGAGCTTTTTCTGGGGGGACTCGAACCTCGCATGCCGCTCTACCATCCTTCAGAACCTCGTATATACTCCGGAGAATTTCCATTGTTTCAATCGCGGACTTATCACCTATTTTCGCCTTTTTTTCAAGGGCCGGAATTCTACCCTCTACGCTCTCGAGATCTGCTAATAGCAGCTCCGTCTCTATGATATCAATATCTGATAGGGGATCGACTCGTCCAGTAACATGAACCACATCGTCGTTATCAAAGCAGCGAACAACATGAATTATCGCATCAGTTTCTCTGATGTTGGCAAGAAACTTATTACCAAGGCCCTCACCTTTACTTGCTCCCTTTACTATTCCGGCTATATCCACGAATTCAAGATGCGTTGGGATTATACTCTTTGATGATGCAACCTCGGCAAGCTTAGCAAGCCGTTCATCAGGAACAGCTATTCTTCCAACATTCGGCTCTATTGTGCAAAACGGATAATTAGCAGACTCCGCTGCGGCAGTAGCGGTAAGAGCATTAAAAATCGTCGACTTCCCAACGTTAGGTAGCCCGACGATACCGCAATTAAATCCCATGCCGCTATTTTATTTTATGTTCCTTGAAAATGACGTGTTTCCTAATCTTAGGATCATACTTCTTCATTTCCAGTTTCTCGGCTATGTTCCTCGGGTTCTTTTTGGTAACATAGAAATAACCGGTCCCAGCGGAACTCAGTAACTTAATCGTAACAACAGGCCCCTTCGCCATAGAATTCACCGCAAAAAGTCTTTAAAACATACATGGAGCGGGCAAAGGGATTCGAACCCTCGACCCCAACCTTGGCAAGGTTGTGCTCTACCACTGAGCTATACCCGCATTCCAATCATCATGAATTGTACCACGCAGTATGTGGCGGGGCAATATCTAAAAATTCCCGCCGCACGCGGACGATATTATTACCGTTGCAGTCCCGAGGTGTACCTCACTTTGAAAGCGCCGCCAATAACAGGATGGCTACTATGTTGATGATCTTAATCATTGGGTTAATAGCGGGGCCAGCCGTATCTTTGTACGGATCGCCGACTGTGTCGCCGGTAACGGAAGCCTTATGAGCGTCGGAGCGCTTCCCTCCGTGATGGCCATCTTCGATGTGCTTTTTAGCGTTATCCCACGCTCCTCCGCCGGACGTCATCGATATTGCGACAAACAATCCAGCCACTATTGTCCCGATCAACGTTGCTCCAAGAGCTGAGAAAGCCTCCGCTTGGCCGGCAATGGAATTGATGGATAGGTAAACAACCACAGGAGTAACAAGCGGTAGAATCGACGGAATTATCATTTCTCTGATTGCCGACTTTGTTAGGATATCAACCGCGGCTTTGTAATCGGGTTTTGCAGTCCTAGTCATGATGCCCGCAATTTCCCTGAATTGTCTCCGCACCTCAATAACAACCTCGGCTCCAGCTCGCCCGACGGCCTTCATGCCGAATGATCCAAAGAGGTACGGCAGCATCGCGCCAACCAGAAGCCCTACCAGAACATAGGGACTCTGCAAGCTGAATTCCACAGATAAATCGGGGAAGTAATGTCCTAAATCCTCCACATATGTCGCAAATAAGACTAATGCCGCAAGGCCTGCGGATCCTATGGCATACCCCTTGGTTACCGCTTTTGTAGTATTCCCAACTGCGTCCAGCTTATCGGTTACTGCCCGCACGTCATCTGGCAGTTCGGACATTTCCGCGATTCCGCCGGCGTTATCCGTTACTGGACCATATGCGTCAAGAGCCACGATAATTCCGGCAAACGCCAACATGGTAGTCGCAGATATCGCTATTCCAAAGAGGCCGGCGCATACGTATGACGCGATGATTCCGCAGCTGATGATTATAGTTGGAAGCGCTGTGGATTCCATCGATACGGCAAGACCCTGGATGATATTGGTTGCGTGTCCAGTCTCCGACGCCTTAGCTATGCTCCTCACGGGTCTGTATGATACGGACGTGTAGAATTCGGTTATCCATACCAACAATCCGGTTACGGCAACTCCAACGAGGCTGCATTGTAACAAATTAAACGGCGTAATTATTTCGCCGGATTTTAGCTCTATGCTCGAATCGAGCGACGAGAACATTATGAACGTCATGACGACTATCAATCCGATAGAGAAAACGCCGGACGCAATGAGCCCCTTGTACAGAGCCCCCATAACATTATTGGACTTTGATAGCTTAACGAAGAATGTTCCCAAAATTGACCCGACGATGCAGACTGCGCTGATTGCTAACGGATACAGCGTCATTACCTGTCCCGCGTACTCAACGAAGTATATGTTTGCCAGAACCATAGACGCCACGATGGTAACTACGTACGTCTCAAACAAATCTGCCGCCATACCGGCGCAATCCCCCACGTTGTCTCCCACGTTGTCCGCGATGACCGCCGGATTTCTTGGATCGTCTTCTGGGATATTAGCCTCAACCTTACCGACTAAATCCGCGCCTACGTCTGCCCCCTTCGTGAATATCCCGCCTCCAAGTCTCGCAAAAATCGATATAAGCGATGCGCCAAAACTAAGCGCTACCAACGTTTCGGTGATAATGCGCGAATCTACCTCCATCGCGGTTAATGAAAAATAGCTTCCAGCTACTCCCAAAATTCCAGTTCCAACCACAAGAAGCCCAGTGATTGCACCAGAATTGAAGGCGACAGACAAAGCGCTGGCGATCGACGTCCTAGCGGCTTCGGCAGTCCTCACATTAGCTCTCACCGATACGTTCATTCCTATGTATCCGGATATGCCAGATAACGCCGAGCCCAACACAAAGCCGCACGCTACGTACGACGACATAAACACAGCCAGGAAGATAGTGACAATGATTCCAACAACCGTGATGGTGGAATACTGCCTGTTTAGGTACGCCTTCGCGCCGACCTGAATTGCATTCGCAACTTCCAGCATCCTGTCATTTCCACACGGTAGCCTAAAAACCGATACTACCTTCAATATTGCAAATCCGATTGCGATTACCCCACAGATCACCACAATTGCAGATACCAACTCCAACATCTGTTGATTCCTAAAACTACATAACGCGCACAACATCGCACGTATTCTAGCAGAACGCGTTGCGCGTTCCAAGTGGCGAAGAGACGACATGTATCAAACGCGCCGAATCGGAATCTAGCCGGTTCCCGCACGGGCGGAAGAGAAAGTACTCAATCCCATAATGCTGTGCGTAAGTCATTTATTGGTTGACGTGATATGGAAAAACAGTATACTTACAGATGATATTTTAAATTTTATTGAGTGTGAAAATGAGATTTACAAAGGCCATGATTTGTTTGCTTGGAGTCGCAATTATTGCCAATAGCGCAGACTTATTTGCCATGCGGAGAAGGGGAGGCCGCGGCCAAGCGCCGGCTAGCGGAATATCGGTTATATTTCTGAAATTACCAGATTTTGCGGAGCGACCTCCGTCTGTTACGGCAGGCGGAGAACCGGTTACATCCGAAGAATCGTCCGAGGGCTTTGCGATCAGGAATTTTGCGGACTTCATTCGTTCTCATATTGACACATTGCCGCAGCGTCCCGCCTGTACTCCACCGGAGATTATTACCCTACCTGGTGAAATATTACCTTATGGTGAATTAATGCTTTGGTTGATTGGCGAGGGCAGAAGGCCTCTTCCAGACGGGACTTACAAGCTTAAAATGACGACCAAAGAGATTTTGCTCTCTGAGACTCTCCGTAATTGTACAGATAGACAAGTTTTTAATAACTTGGAATTTTATTTTCCAGTTATGGTTAATGGCGAAAGTGTGGCGCTCACGAGTAGGGCCTATTTTATGGGGCAAAGCTGTCAAGTTATACTTGACACATTAGGACGTGAGATGGGCTATACGTCTGAGGATACAGGACGTATACTTAAAGCTGCAGAAGAAAAAGATAATATGGTGGGCTTCGCCGATGTATGGTCACAGAAATGGACAGAGCACGCGTTGTTCCTAATGTGTAGTGATCATGAAATAGGAGCAGCGGCGCGTAATGCGCATACGCTGGCGTTAAAAATTTGGAGCGATTGTAAAGGGAAAAAGCCAATCAGGCGAGAGGATCTGGATACCCTTGATGCGCACTTGCTAGTAATGGAAAATGAGCTTGCAAGCGAAAAGTGTTTGGAAGCGCGGTATGCCGGTCTAATGGTGGCATTGCACGAAGTGAGTAGCGCAGGCATTGCCTTAACAGGGAAAAAAGACCAATCCTTATCCCTCTTTAAGGCGAAGGCAGAAGCGGCGGCGATGATGGCGTTGCCGCCGTTTATCCAGTATCCGTCCAGACCAATATTGCTGGTGGCGAATCGCGGTGAGTCGCCCACTATACTCTCGCTGGTAGCGCACGGATTGGCCATGGGAACAAGCCGGGCAAGGTACAAATTTAATTCGCGAGAAGGCGATACATCCGGCATTACGCACACCATGATAGACCAGTTTAGGCGCTTCCCAGATCGCTTGGCGCAAGCTTATCTGGGCGGAGCAATACATCCCGTTGAAGGAGCGCACAGTTGGCGTAAAGTAATATTGGCTCTCGAGCACTGGTGTACAGCGATGAAAAAATGGGCCATATGCGAGGATCCAGGAGCGGCGGCCGAGATCTGGACGGTTGTATACGATGTTATGCGGCATGTATATGGCCTTATCGCAAGATACGAGGGAAGGGGGACTACAACGAAATTATTGGATGAGATCGGATTACATCTGGGAAATCCTGAAGAATTGGCAAAAGCTTTCCTTGAGGCAGTAACGTATGGAAAGAAAGATTATGAATCTGGCTCGTTCCAAGAAGTTATGGCTAGAGCGGTGGAGCCGGAATATTATTGCGCTGACGGGGAGCGATCTCCGCGTTTATATCAAATGTCTGTGTTCTTGCAATACATAACGAGAGATAACAGATCGCATCTTCTTCGCGCTGGCGACGAGCCGTGTGGTGGGAAGTCATATACCGCGCTATTGCCAGGCGCAACTGCAGAGGAGTGGTATGAAGCTCTGGTAGAGGGCGTAAAAACCGGAAGGATCGAAATTAATTGCGCTAGAATCCAAGGGCGAGATCTCACAATGCATGTACGGCTTGTTAATCCGATGCCTGGAGTTCGAGAAATGCTGGACCTAAGAGGACGACCTACCGACCGGCTAAGACTTGTATTGCGAGAAGATGACGAGCTTCTGTCATTAATCAATGCTTATCCAATTGAAAGCGTATCTTCAGTACCAAGACCGCTTCCAGCTTTAACTCATATTCCAGCTGACAACGAAGAGTAGCATATGTTTTTGGCGACGGATTTTCAAGCCGTCGCCACGTTTCCATCATGACTTTGGCGTGAAAAAAAAGCGCTTGCGCGCCATAGCTAGTACGTACTGATTTTGTTATGAGGTAGCGCGTCGAGGAGTTAGTGTTTACCCACCGCCTCCATTGCCGACTCCGCGCACTGACTCATCCATCGGCCGTCTGCAAATAATTTAGCGACTTCCGGTTCCTCCATTCCTATAGCCCTTGCAAAAAGCGTCGCTTGAGCGATGGCTCCGCCTAGCGCTACCCGGTCCTCCGCGTTTGGATGACATCCGAGCTGAATCATCTGTTCGTAGACTCGCACTAGCTCTCCCGCAACGTTCTGCGTTAGCTTTTGGTTTATCGTCCGCAATCCTTCAACGTGTTCCTGTAGCATGAATTTCTTTAGGATTCCGGCTACTTTCGGAATTATCCAACTTTCCGCCTGCGGTTTACCGGCGCGATCATAGCACTCGTTATGCGCCGCTGTTTTTGCAGTCCAACCACAATTACAATGTATCATTGCCGCTATTGCGCATATTAATCGCAGCGTCGAGCTATGTTTATCTGCCTTCATTACGTCCTATTTTATAGAAACTCAATCTAATATCATTATAACACGATGTGCCATAATAATGATATTGGGTTGGATAAGAGCCTTTTGAAATTTATAAGATTTTCATCCCGTCCGTATACTACTGTTCGTTATAAAGTTCTTGGACGTTCGTATGATGCAGTGTCCGTTTTTTTCGAACCGAACCGGAGCGCAAGGTGTATAATGTGTTCCGGCGCCGGCTGGTTGTACGCAGCTGCAATCACAGGTATCACTACCGCAGGAGTATGATGGCGAGGGACTATTACGCAGTGTTAGGAGTTGACCGTACGGCGACTCCGGATGAAATTAAAAAAGCGTACCGCAAGTTGGTGGTTAAATATCATCCTGATAAAAATCCCGGAGATAAGCAGGCCGAGGAGAAGTTCAAGGAGATTAGCGGGGCGTACGAAACGCTGAAGGATGATCAGAAAAGAGCTGCGTATGATCGTTATGGCGAGGATGGAGCGCGCGCTGGCGGGGCAAGCGGCGGAGCTGGCTTTGACGGAGGATTTGGATTCTCTTCAAGCCAGTTTTCCGGTTTTTCCGATATTTTTGAAGAGATGTTTGGCTCTGCCTTTTCATCGGGCAGGCAACAGGCGGAGCAGCATTATTCCGGATCGGATATACGGTACGACGTCTCGATTACGTTGGAGGACGCATACCGTGGGAAAAAGATAGGTCTGAAATTTACGACATTGGTTAAGTGCGCGGTATGCGCCGGAACTGGTAGCGAGGGAAGCAAACGTCCAGCTCCGTGTCCAACGTGCGGCGGCAGAGGGAGCGTACGCCAAAATCACGGATTCATAACTCTTGAACGAGCATGTCAGACCTGTGGAGGAAGCGGCAGCGTTTTATCGGATCCGTGTAAGAAGTGCTCTGGCAGCGGACGCGTTAAAGGCGAGAAAACCCTCGAGGTAAACATCCCGGCAGGCGTGTCGTCAGGGAGTAAAATAAGGGTAGCGGGCGAAGGAGAAGCCGGCTTCAAAGGGGCCTCTCCCGGAAGTTTGTATATATGCGTCACAGTGTTGCCTCACAAAATCTTTACAAGGAACAACTCTGACTTATGTTGCTCCGCGCCGATTAGTATGGTCAGCGCAGCCCTTGGAACCAGGATTGGGGTTCCAAGTTTGGACGGAGTAAATTGCGAGGTTGACGTCCCGCCTGGAACGCAGTCGGGAACTCAGTTTAAGGTAAGAGGCAAAGGAATACCTCTGATAAACTCATCCAAGAAGGGTGATCTAATTGTTGAAATCATCGTAGAAACCCCAGTCTCTTTGTCGAAGAAGCAGAAAGAAATTTTAGAACAGTTCGCTGGAGAGCGTGACGATAAGACTAACAACCCTAAGTCGTTTGAGTTTTTTAAGAAGATGAGAGATTTATTTTCGTAATTTCTCCCTGGAATCTTGATGAAGAAGGACTATCCGTATGAAAGGAGCGGTTAACCTTGTTGACGTTTCCGGATTTGCGTACCGCGCGTTCTATGCGTTTCCAAGCCTAGCGCATAATGAGACGGAAGTTGGAGCTTTGTACGGATTTTGCGCAACGATGATCGGGCTGGTTTCTCGTTTCCCAGATTCAATGTTTATAGCGGCTTGCGACAGCGGTAAACGCACATTCAGGAATGACATATACAGCGGGTACAAAGCCAACAGGCCCAAGACTCCAGATTCGTTGCTTGCGCAGCTTCCCCTTATTAAGGAAGCGTGTCGTAGGTTCGGATTTGATACGATAGAAGTTCCAGGCGTTGAGGCAGACGATATAATTGCGACGTACGCAACCAATCAATGTAGCTATTATTCTATAAATATTATCTCATCCGATAAGGATTTGATGCAACTCATTGGGGATAACGTCACCATGTATGACCCGGCAAAGCGAAGGTATATTACAGAACAAGATATCGTCAAAAAATTTGGCGTTACACATGATAAGATATTAGACGCGCTTGCGTTAATGGGAGATAGTTCTGATAACATTCCCGGGGTAGCTGGAATTGGACCTAAAACTGCTGCCGCGTGGATTAACGAGTTTGGATCCGTCGAGAATTTGATAGAGAATATCGCGAAGCTGCCGCTCAATAGCAAGCGGAGACTTTTAGAAAGCGGAGCGGCTAATGCGGTCCTATCAAAGAAATTAGCAACGCTAATGCGCGATCTAGAACTGCCGTTTGAGTATACCGTCGCCGCTCCGCGCAAACTTGCGGAATTCTTCTCGCAGTATGGATTTCGTTCGCTTCTTTAGTATCGCTCCGTCTCTGTTGCGAGCGAACTAGGCTGCGCTACATCGTGGGGGAAAAGCTGAATAGTAACCTGTACTGTTCGTCATATTTTTCTTTTTTGAACGGAATTGCGTACGACAATGATATTGGTCCAAGCGGAGTTGCGAATGATACGCCAAATCCGAAAGACATTCTAATTTTCTTTTTGTCGTACAGCTTGTGCCCTACAATTTTGTCGTCAAACTTACACCCGCGCTTATCCTCGTCCGCGATCTTAAATTTGTATGGATCGTTTGGATCAGTATCATGAGCGGCTATGTAGCCTTTCTGTACGTCGGTTAAATCTTGCCAATACTTGTTTCCTTTTGTCGTCGGTTTCCATACAGTTCCAAAATCAGTGAATGTAAATCCCCTCATCTGTAGCTCCTCCGGCATACCAAGTGGGAACTTATACTCAATCGTACACTTCCAGTGCCTCGTACCCCCTACAAACTCTCGCGTTGTGGTCGGTCTATGGTCAGTTACTTCCCCTGCATTATTTTTAACTTCGTAGAATCTTGTCGTTTCAGACATCGGTCCCATACCTGCAAAATCGAACCCTCTAAACGACTCTCCCCCCAACATAAAACTGTCTATAATGTGTGGATCTTTTCCGCCAAATTTTGACAGCATGCCGCATGACAGAGCTGTCGTGATCGTACTCTTTCTTGATAACGAAATCGCATATGAGCACGACAACTCGTTTTTAATATGCTTTGCAGTACCGCCTAATCCTGCAATCGACGTTTCTAACGATGCGGAGAATCTGCCTTTAATGCCGGTAACAAATGACTTGCCATACGATACAGTGTGTTTAATAGACGAAATCCCACACTTTCCATCGCGGCTTCTTTTGCCGTCCGCGCCTTCCTCAGTGACCTGCGCTACGATTAATGGAGATACGTTGGTTGCGATGTTATTAAACTTACGTTGTACAGCTTCGTACTCCCATCCTTGTCCCCAGTTGTTGCTCAACATATATGAGACGCCGAGCGATCCGCCAAGTTCTTTAACAGTGAACCCGTCCCATATCGACGTTATGTATCTGTGCGCAGCGACGGTGCCCTCAATATCTTTATCCATCAAGCGCGGTTCAGTTAATGAAACCCGAACATTGCTTAAGAAACGGAACTTAGCCTTATCTTTAACCGGCTTCCCGTCTACAGACCTTCTCCCAGCCCTTTCTCTACCGCATCCTAGAAAGACACTTAGAATTTTTCCAGTACCGTAGAAGTTACGTTCGTTATACGTCATATTCACTCCAATCCCACCGAGAGGGGAGTAGCTAGCGTTTGCCATAGCGTTCGCGGTAGGAGCCTCTTCAACGGAAATCTGAATGATACACTTATCTGGAGAATTTGGATCTTGCGTCGTCTGCACATTAACATTCTTAAAAAATCCCAGCGCTTCAATGTTATGTTCTGTTAGCGTTACGAGCGCCTGGTTATACACGTCTCCTTCTTCAATCTGAATCTCCCTTCTAATTACATGATCCCTCGTTTTGGTATTGCCAGAGATAATGATCTTCGATACGTATATCCTATCGCTTTCAAAGATTTCATACGCAACATCAACTACGCCTCTCTTCTTATCGTGAGAGAGGCGAGGTTTAACGGTAACTGCCGTCCCGCGGCTACCTATCTTTCGAACGATATTAGCGGAATCCACTTCCAAGAGAGATGCGTTAAATTTTTCATCTTGTTTGCTATACAGCTCTCGATTTATACCGTCGACCTTGATTTTTGGAACCAGCGACTTAACGGTCACCTTCCCAAATTTGTACATCATACCCTCATGTATTGTGAAGGTCAGGTAGAACTCCTTCTTGTTAGGAGATAGTTCCGCTATGGCAGACGTTACGTCAGCATCAGGATATCCGTTGTTGTGATAATATTTTCTGATTTCCTCCTTATCTTCGTTCATCCTACCCGGATCATATTTATCATCTGTTACGAAGAATCTGTACCAACGCTCCACTTTCGAATGTATAACGTCTCTCAAATCGGAAGACGATACGCTGTCGTTTCCAATGAAAACAATCCTACCGATGCCAGCGACAACACCCTCGTCGATTTCGACAACGAGGTCGATTCTACCATCCGGACGCCTAATAACTTTCGGATTAACGCGAGCCCCGAATCTACCCATTCCTCTGTATGATTCCAGAAGACCCTGCTGAAGTTCTCTAACTTTTGTGGGGGAAAAACACTCGCCTGGCTTAAGCGGAATAGCCTTCTGGATGTCTTTATCAGATATTTTTTTGTTCCCCTCAAATGATATCGCGTTGATGATGGGATATTCCATAACCGATACGACAACCGTATTTCCTTTCATGACTATATTTACGCTCTCAAAGAAACCAGTCTGATCAAGAATCTTCACGGCTCCGTTAATAGAGCTATCGTCGCAATCGTCTCCGATACGGATTGGCATATAGGCCTCTACGGTTTCCTTATCTATTCTTTTACAGCCTACGTACTCTATTTTGCTAACCTTCTCTGCGGAAACGTCACATGCTACTAGCGCTATCAGCGCTGCGCCGATTAATAGTTTTCTCATGTTCACCTAAAATAACTTTTCAATAAATCGAACGCTTTACAATTCATCAAATCGTTCCACATTCCGATGACCATCAATCCGACCACTGCCACAAGTCCAATCGAAAAAATTACGTCTACGAATCTCTTATTGAGCGGTTGCCCTATGACCTGTTCAATCATAGCAATGACGACCGCTCCACCGTCGAGAACTGGAACCGGCAGCAGGTTAATTGCTCCGAGTGTAGTCGAAATCATCGCGATTATAAAGATAAAACTCAAGAAGCCAGCCGACGCGCTATCTGATGAAACCTTAAATATTGAGATAATTCCGCCTATATTTTTGGCGCTCATGCTGCCTGTAATAATCTTGAAAATCGCGGAGATATTGCCTACTGCTATCGTATATGTCGTAGATATAGACTCTTTGAACGCTTTCCAAAGTCCAACCTTCTCGTAAACAATTTCTTTTGGAGAAACCCCCAAAATCGAGATTGGCGTCACCTTATTTTCCTTCTTTTCAAACATATCGATAGAAATGTTGTGAATAGCTTCGCCTCGTTTTATCCCTATTTTGAGAACGTCTCCATGCGACTTGACAATTTGCTCTCGCAGCTCTCTGAAATCGTTGATCTTTTCGGTATTGGCGGTAACGACCTGATCTCCGCTCCGCAGCCCAGCCGAATATGCAACCGACTCGCCTACCACAGTGATTGCGGTACTGTACCTCGGAACGCCATTAATCAGCGCAACAGCAAACAGAACCACAATTGAAAACACGAAATTTGCGGCGGGACCGCCTATTGATATGAGCAGCCTTTGCCACGGTTTTTTGCGATGCGCAGACATCATATCCATGTCTCGATCGGTATATCCTATCGGAACGACCTCCTTTATGCTGGACATATCCGCGTCGCCGAACATCCTAACGTATCCGCCAAGAGGGAGTAGAGACAACCGCCACTTAGTGCCTCTGCGATCGGTCCACTCGCATATCCTTGGGCCATATCCAACGGAAAAAACTTCACAAAACACGCCATTCGCTCTGGCTATTATGAGATGGCCAAGCTCATGGACAATTACAACGACTCCCAGCAATATAACGAACGGGAGCACCGAACCTAAAAACACCGGCTACAACTATTCGAGAAAAACACCAGTCCCCTGGAATCGTAGCACACAACCAAGTTACTGCAAAATGCAAAACAATGCGCCAGGCATAGCTTTATGAGTCACAAAATTTACAGACAAAACAAACAAGCCTCGCTGGATTCTTTTCAAAACTAACAAAAATACAGCCCCGCTACAGACACGAGGCAATAATGCCCGGCAGTCTATTCCTCTTTGTAACTTTCTATATTCTGTCTATTTTTCGACTGCGGCGGAATCCATGACGCTCTTCACTTTGCGGGTCCATTTCGAGATTATTCGCGCTGCAGTGTTTTTGTGAACGACGCGCTTGGATACGCCGCGCATGACTTCGCTTTGCGCTGTTCTCAAAGATTCGGCAATCGTATCCGCAGAAACATTTCCGGCAATCTCTCCGGCCAGCTTCTTTATGCACGTCCTGATGCGACCGATTCTATTCCTATTGACAATTCTCTGTCTTTCCGACTTCCTAACGCTCTTCTTTGCCGACGCATGAGACGCCATACACCAGATCCACATTTGTACTCCACGTATGCCGACATAGTATCACAACCCGTAGGCGCGGTCAATAAGTTTACCGGCTATTAACGTGGCTAGTGAGAACTTTCTTTATCTAGCCCGGCTCAGTCCGGAGCTCGCAGATCGCTGGAAGCGGCTTAAAAATGACGCAAACGCCGGCGATTCGGCGGCTAAGATGTGGTTTTTGCGGATCCGTTTTCTCGGTGATGACGACATGCTGGATCGCTGCGTGCAGCTAACTTCATTCTGTATCAGATCTCTTATCTCTAAAATATTCCTGTCTAAGTTTTTGCTTTAGTGGTCCGGCATTGTATGCGTTATTGACGTGCCTACCATACGTATCGCCAATTTAGACATTCAATATCTTCCTTAATCGCCGCTTTATACATGTATATCTGTTCATGGTTTTACTGCCAACGAGCGCAACCCACTTCTTGCCACGAGTTATGCCGGTGAAAATCAGAGCCTTGGCTCTTATGGATCGAGATCGCATACTGAAAAACCCGTTTGCCTCAAATATTTTGGACACGATCGTTGCGAATTGCATTGGTACCGGAATTAAGCCACAGCCGAAAATCGCTGATTCTGCAACGAAAAAACGGCTACAGAGTTTGTGGCTGGACTGGACGGACGAGGCGGATTTTGCTGGCATTTCGGATTTTTATGGTATCCAGGCGACGGTACTGCGATCGGTTGCCGAGGCTGGCGAGAGCTTCATGAAGCTTTGCATCAACAAAAACTCAACGGTTCCGCTTCGGCTGCGGGTCCTGGAATCCGAGCATTTGGACGCTTCAAAGGACTACGTGTCGCCCAACGGTAACCTCGTCAAAAGCGGTGTCGAGTTCAACAGATCCGGAAAACACGCGGCGTATCACCTGTTCAAGGAGCGCCCAGGCGATGGCGACGTTGGCGAATCAGTGAGAATTTCAGCATCAGAAATTTTGCGTGTCTACAAGGTCCTGCGACCTGGCCAAATCCGCGGGGAGCCCTGCTTGGCAAGCGCCTTCACCCATATACAGCTTGTATTTGAAGCTACTACGGACTATCATGTTCCCCTCCAACCGTCCATGAATTTCTGAGAATTGCGCTGCTATATATTCTTAGCCCACCTTCTCCAGGCGTCTTCATCTGGTAGGTTGGGCCATGTAGTTGTAAACGATGTTTGCCAAATATCATCACGGCGACTCCCGCTGTATGTTATGTAATCTACAAGAGGAACTCCTCG
>JAIRYU010000006.1 GCA_031267545.1 Holosporales bacterium
TTGACAACCGACGCTGAGAACGGTTAACGCGATTAGTATGATTTGACAGCGTGTGGAAATTGTAGGAAACTGGATTAGTTGAACATACGACTTGGAATTTTAAGTAGCTGGCATGAGTTGGATCAGCGATGTAGTCGCCCCAAAACTCAAGGCGTTCATCGGCGTTAATTCATCTATCAAGGATAACCTCTGGACAAAGTGTCCCGGATGCGATCGTATGATTCACGCAAACGAGCTCCACGATAATCTGATGGTGTGCGTGTATTGCTCGCATCATTTCCACCTCAATGCGCCATGTAGATTTGAGATGACTTTCGACGACGGCGTTTATCAGCAAGTAGATAACGTAAAGGTTAAAGACGACCCAATAAAATTTAAAGACATCAAGAAGTACGCCGATCGTCTTAAGGAAGCCAGGAATAAGACCGGGCTAGACGACTGTATTTCGATTGCGCATGGAAAGATTGGAGGTATACAGAGCGTAGCGTTCGTGATGAGCTTCTCGTTCATGGGGGGATCGATGGGGCTTGCATTCGGAAAATCGTTTTCGAAGGCAGTGGATCTAGCGATAAGTCTGCGAGCTCCCCTGATTGGATTTACGGCGTCAGGCGGAGCCAGGATGCAGGAGGGAATGTTTTCGCTTATGCAAATGCCTGCAACGATTGCTTCGATCTGTGACTTGAGAGAATCGAAGTTGCCATACGTCAATGTCTTTACGAATCCTACTACCGGCGGGGTGTTAGCTTCGTTCGCTACCCTTGGCGACGCGCTGATTGCGGAACCGAATGCATTGATTGGATTTGCCGGAGCGAGGGTTATAGAAAAAACTATGAAAAGTAAGCTGCCCGACGGATTCCAAAAGTCGGAATTTTTGCTACGGCACGGGATGATAGACATGATCGCACATAGGCATGACATGACCTCCAAACTAAAATTAATCCTGGGCTACATTAGCGGGCGGTCGTCGTGATATTTGAGTCGATTGCAATTGCGGCGGATCATAGAGGATACCTGCTCAAAACTGATATTATGAGATACGTAGCGAGCGTGTGTCACGACGTTGTGGATTATGGAACTCGAGACGATTCAACGCCAGTGGACTATCCCGACTACGCCGCGTTGGTTGCGACGCATGTTCAAAAGCATGCAAAATCTTTCGGAATCCTAATATGTAACTCCGGAGTCGGCATGGCGATAGCGGCTAATAAGTTTCGAGGAATTAGGGCTGTTTTCTGTGATAAACAGGAGATCGCGAGTTTATCGCGCGAGCACAACGACGCAAATATAATTTGCTTCGGATCGGCGTTTACGTCTCCAGAGCGCACTGTCAAATGTATCGAAATCTTCTCCGCAACCTCGTCGCTAAAGGAAGAGAGGCACAGCAACAGGATCAAAAAAATAGACCGCTTAACGGGGTAACATTCAGATGCTACTCAGCATACTTTCTCGATATATCTTTAGGAAACTCCTACTATCATTCTTCATAATCACACCAATCGTCGTTATGATGATATGGATCACTATATCGATAAGATATGTGGAACTGATCGCGTCGGATGGAATTACCATCGCGATGCTTTTTAAATTGATCACATGCCTATTGCCTGGCATGGTTGGGATTATCCTACCGATTTGCGCGTTGATAGCGCTCCTTGCGAGCCTTCACAAAATGAGGGCAGACAATGAAATGACGGTTCTGATTACTTCTGGCAAAAATGAAATCAGCCTCTTTATTCCGGTAATGATTTTCTCGTTGCTGATCTCTGTATCAGAATTCTACATACAAACAATTATATCTCCGAATGCGTACGCGCGCTTCAACATTATTCAGGAAAAGATGAAAAACAGGCTGTCCATGTCTATAGTAAAAGCGCGAACGTTTAACGTAGTAGGAAGCTCAATCATTTATATCGGCGGCAAAAAGCAGTTATCTCTTGAGGATATATTTATCTCGTACGTTCCGCAAAATGAAAACGCAAACGTTAACATCGTTACAGCAAAGCGCGGAGCGGCGTGTACGGATAAATCAGGGAATTACTTTATAGTGTTGGAAAACGGATGCCGACAAGAACTGAGGAAGGACAACGCCGTCGTATCGTCTCTCAGGTTTAGCAATTTTTCGTATGACATAACTCCGTTCTTGAAAAGGTATGATTACAACACAGGAAAGCCAAACTCAAAGACGCAAGCGGCATTGTTGCGATATGCCGCCACAATTACAGATCAAGAACTCAAACGAAATTGCATTGCAGAGTATCACTATAGGTTTCTTTCGCCATTTATTACCATCATTAACGCAATGGTAATAGGACTCCTTCTGTTGAGGCCTATGGAACGAGGCGGGGGGAAGCTTGACCTTGCTAAGGGGTTTTCGTTGGGAGCGCTTAATCAAATTTGCTTCCTAATCGCAAAGAACATCTCCACGAGACATAATGATTTTGTGTGTGTTAACTATGTAATGGTGACCGCTGTAGTAACGATTTTAGGAATCTGTATCGTTAGGAGGAGCATACGGTGAACCCTACCGCGATACTGCCTCGGTATATCGTGAAGTCATTCTTCAAGATGTGCACGGTTGTAATGCTCTGCTTCGCGTTCATAATATCGACATTAGAATTTATGGAGGTGATACGGCGCTACTTTTCAAACAGTATAAATATCTCGTGGGGAACTATCCTAGAGTTAACCGCATACCACACAGTAATTAGCATATTTTCATTCTTTCCATTCGTAGTATTTTTGGCGTCGATCTTGTTCTACGCGACGATGCACTGGAAACTAGAATTGACGGCAATGAAAATCATGGGCGCAACTACCATAGACATACTGAAATCTTTAATGATTGGAACTTTTGCGCTTGGAGCCTTTTATATTACCGTTTTGGATCTGTTCTCCGCGCATTCCACTAACATGATACTATCGGTTAACGGCAGAATTAGAAGCGAATTTCGCAAGCCGGATGTGGCGATTACGAACAGGGGAGTTTGGCTTAGGGACGTACATGACGGTAAATCGTATATTGTGAATGCGTCGTCGTTTGACGAGGTCAGGAACGAGTTTTCAAACATCAGATTGTTTGAATTCAACGAGAAGAATGAATTGATCCAATCCATTTATGCCAAGGTTGCCAGCATTTCCGCTGGCCAATGGACCATTAAAAAAGCGGTAATAGCGATGGTAGACGGCACAGAAAAAGCGCTAAATCAGATGACAATACCAACTACAATTACTCCTTCAACAATAGGGAAAATGGCGGCAAATCCAGCAGGCATATCATTTTGGAGTATGATGAAATACATTGACGTACTGGAACGCGCCGGCCTATCAAGCGCCAGATACAAAACCGATTGGTTCCTGAGATTATCGTCGATTTTGCAAATGTTCGCATTTGTCACATTAGTAACGGCCGCATGCGTCAACTACAACGCGAGAGACTCGAGAAGATACTCGTTGAAGGTAGCTGCGTTACTGGCTTCCGCCTTTCCGATATACTTCTTCAATAACGTTGTTGTGGCGCTAGGAACACGCGGGCATATGCATAATCACATTACTACATGCGTCATCCCGCTACTCACCATATCCGTTGGGATATCGATATTAGCCAAGCGGTAGTGACGTAATTGTCGATAATAACATTGCGAACTTGTTCCGCGGTATATGATTTATGTTACGCTGGACTATCAATTGGATCGGCGCTATAATTAGGTGTAGAAGCAAGTGACATATTTTAGAGTGATAAGATAACATGAAACTGAGAGCAGGGTTGCTACTATCCACGATAGTGCTTGAGGTAATGACGGCGCGCTCGGCAGAGCGCTTTACGCCGCTAGAGAGAAAGCCCATACAGATAGACTCCAAGTTGGGACGTATCATCTATGTCGATATGAGATATCCGGTAATGAGAAAAGATCGCCTCACTATAGCCGAGACCAAGGAGTTCGTGCAGTTTATGC
>JAIRYU010000059.1 GCA_031267545.1 Holosporales bacterium
ATCGTTAGATCTGCCGGGGGAGACGCGTGGATTAACGCGCGCGGCAAGGATTATAGCCCCAGTCAAGTGAGCGCCTTCATTCTGCAGAAAATGAAGGAGATTGCGGAAGCTCATCTCGGAGAAAAGGTTACGCAGGCTGTCGTGACAGTGCCGGCATACTTCAACGACGCGCAGCGACAAGCCACCAAAGACGCTGGGAAAATAGCCGGGCTTGAAATATTAAGGATCATCAACGAGCCAACGGCGGCCGCCCTAGCATATGGTCTCGATAAAAAAAATAACGGATCTATAGTCGTATACGATCTTGGCGGCGGCACGTTCGACGTATCAGTTCTCGAGATTGGAGACGGCGTGTTTGAAGTTAAGGCAACAAACGGCGATACGTTCCTTGGAGGCGAAGACTTTGACGCCAGAATTATTGATTACATAGCGGATGAGTTTAAGAGAGATACCGGGATCGATTTGAAGCGTGACAACATGGCCCTGCAACGTCTGAAGGAAGCGGCAGAGAAGGCAAAAATAGAACTGTCATCGTCGATGCAGACTGAAGTGAACCTGCCGTTCGTTACGGCGGACTCGTCTGGACCAAAGCATCTCAATGTGAAATTAACAAGGGCAAAATTTGAGTCTCTAGTAGACGATCTTATAGAGAGAACGATTGCTCCGTGCAGAACCGCGCTTAAAGACGCCGGGCTATCGACTAGTGATATTCAAGACGTTATCTTGGTCGGCGGTATGACGCGCATGCCGAAGGTCATAGAAAAGGTAAAGGAATTCTTCAAGAGGGATCCGAACAGAGGAGTTAATCCAGACGAGGTTGTCGCTATGGGAGCGGCTATCCAGGCCGGAGTTCTACAGGGTGATGTGAAGGACGTTCTATTGCTCGATGTAACTCCGCTTTCTCTCGGAATAGAGACGCTTGGCGGTATCTTCACGAGGCTAATCGAGAAAAATACAACGATACCGACGAAAAAGAGTCAGGTGTTCTCAACGGCTGAAGATAATCAGACCGCAGTGACAATTAGGGTCTTCCAGGGCGAGCGCGAAATCGCTGTTCAGAACAAATTGCTGGGTCAATTTGATTTGGTTGGAATTCCGTCGGCAAGGCGAGGCGTTCCTCAGATCGAGGTTGCGTTCGATATTGACGCGAACGGGATAGTGAATGTATCGGCGAAGGATAAGGCTACTGGCAAAGAACAGCAGATCTGTATACAGGCTTCCGGAGGATTATCAGATGCGGAAATTAAACAGATGCTCAAGGATGCTGAAAATAACGCGGCGGACGACGCAAAAAGGAAGGAGCTGATAGAGGTCAAGAACCACGCTGAATCTCTGGTAAATACAACCGAGAAGAGCTTGGCCGATTACGGCGATAAAATCTCCGCAGACGAGAAATCTAAGATAGAAAGCGATCTTGCCGCGCTACGAGAGGCCGTAAAAGGCGACGACAAGGATGACATACAATCTAAAACTCAGGCTCTGCTCCAATCCTCAATGAAAATTGGAGAAATGATGTATAAGGACGCTCAATCGGCGCCAGGCGCCGCCGCTTCAGGGGATGACGAAAAGATAGTGGATGGAGAGTGCAATGATCTGAATAAATAAAGTAAGTTTGCTTACGGCGCTGTGTATGGTATGATTATCATGTGTAGCGTAATTCGTGTTGGTTAGAGAAATGAAAAGCAGAAACTTAATGCATGCGGCAGTAGTCATGGGGCGTCATGACGGTAACGAGTTTCGGAGCAGCCCACGCAGAGTGGATAACTGCCGAGCGTATCCGCAGATTGCCGACTGTTAACCGGACAAGCGGCATAGAATATGAGAGCGCTCCAATACAGCTGACACAGCAGGAACGTAACACGCTAGAGATTAGGTATAACCTGCGTCTACTCCAAGGCAAAATGCGCGACAACCCTAACATCTATCGGGCGCGGGAGAGCGCAGTCGACGCGCTGGATATGATCAACTTTCTGGAATGCAGGCAACAGTCTCTGAACGGAAATCAGTACCTGGCGCGAGAGATCGAACAGCAGGCCGAGCAGATATATTCCACACACCTAGGCGACACAGCGCAGACTGCGAATACCAGCGGTATAGTGAAAATGCTTAAGGAGAAACTTGCAAACGCGGGCTGCTACCATGTAGAAGACGAAATGACGGAAGAGGGAGGGCGATACCTAACCGCTGTTCACCGGGGTATTAGAGTACCGCGGAGTGTGATAACGCGTAGGGTAAGGCGCGCTGAGGAGACTAGAGTGCCAGAGCTCCGCGGACCAATTTTAGACGTCATACGGAAGAGCCGCAGACGACAGATCGGCGATGGTAGCGAAGCTGCGAGAGCGGCATACACAAGGCTCGTTGCAGTACTCGTGAGGCAGTTCAATCAGACCCTCGCCGAGGCCGACAAGATAGAGCGTGAAAATCCGGCAAAAGCGGAAAAGATCAGGCAGAAAGCCAGATTTGACCTCGATCAAGACGATATAGCGCTGAGGACGGCATTCAGGGAGGAACACCTGATTATTAAGGGCGATCCCGAGGACCAGCCTTGGCACAAAAGGGTCACTGGGCCAAACGCCACAGTTCAAATACTACTGAGCGGTCCTGAACCGTTGTGCTGCATATCGCCTGGGCTTGTAGCAAGGCGAGCGCTAGGAAAGGTAATATGCGAGTTATTACAGCTGGATATGGACGTCGTTGCCCCGTTCAGAATGCGCGAAGTCGTTAACCAAATCGTAAGATGGACGTTATTGACGAACCCTGTTGACCCCCTATATCACGAAGCTATTGCGAGGACAGTACAAGCGAGAGTGAAACGCCTTATGAAGTTACGACCAGTTGCGGTAGGGTACAACCCAAGAAATCTGCTCCAGATAACCGGGACACAGACAGGCATTTTGAATGCCGAAAGAATCCGCTACATCATGATGGCAGAACGCCAGGAGGAGGGCGGCAGCATTCAGAGAACCGACGTTGCAGTCGCGGTAAGTAGCCGACAGGGCCAACTCCGGGACTCCATAGCCGGAGGGACGGAGAGAGCTGTAGCCGAGAGGATATGGCTGCAGGGGCTAACCAATGAGACAGCCGAACTCCATGTTAGAGACGCGGCGTACAGTGGCGCGACGACGCGTGCGGGAACCGTAACGGAAGTAGCTCTAACCGAACGCGCAGGTATGAGCGCAATCACGAGGCTCTTCGCGTCGGATCCGCAGACAACAGCCGCCGAGACCTATATCTCCGTCAACAAACCAACCCTCATACACATGTACCGTAAAGCCGCGCAAATAAAAGATTTGGAATTCAGGCAGCTAGCGGCAATACCGCAAATGAAGCTCGACCTGACGTCGACCATAGGTCTCGTTACGCGCCTCATAGCGAAACAGTACAAAGCAGCGGACTGTGACGACGCAGGAGAACAAGTTAAGCAAATCGTCGTCGACGCAATGGCCGCCGGAGTGGATAGAAGTGGACGATTTATGCTTGGTGAACTTCTACGCAGACAAGATGCAATAATCGATCAGGCCGTCCAGAAATCCATAGAATCGTCCAACTCTGGAGATCCTTTCAGATACGCAAAAGCCCTAGTTCTGGGTGAATCGCTGAGAGCCGCCCTACAATACCTGGAGGAGAAACCAGCCAGCGTTAGTGCTTACGAAGAGCGGCTGAAACGACGCCAACCTGACATAAAGATTCAGAGCGGAACCAAGCTGGCCCAGAGGATACGGAAATTACAGGCCGCATTCGACAAATTCAATCAATTCTAGCGATGAGCGCCGCGCGGATACGGCAACGAGGATGGATGGAAGTGTTCTACGGTTGGAGGGGGAAGCCCCCCTCTGCCGAAGCGAGACAGAGACGGAGACGATGAAAGGGTAGTAGATGCGAAGTTCTGGTCACCCTGTGATTCTAGTAGACGACCAATCCGTTAATTGCTACGATGTTCGTTCAGTTACTGAGAACTTCCGGGTGTGTTCGTGGTACAAAGGGAGCGTAACGCTATTGCAGTCACGCTTGGCGTGATAGCGGCTGTCGCCTCGTTAATTTTTTTGATAGGACAGTGGCTCATTCCGTTCGTAATAGCCCTCGTTATTGCGTACGCGCTGCATGCTCCGGTTGATTGGATGACGCGGAAGCTTCGACTGCCGCGGAGCGTGGCGACCGGATTGGCGACGCTATCTCTGGTTGCCGCCGTGTCAACGTTTACAGTGTTTTTCGCGCCGCTGTTGAAGAATGCGGTCGTAACAATTATTCAGAAGCTTCCGGCCTTCTTGCAAACGTTTCCTGAGAAAATTAACATGATCCTGCGTGACTTTGCAGATACCTGCGGAATTGAACACACTTTCGACGTTGCGTATGATTTTAAAAAATACGTTAAGCTCCTTGCCGCGGAGTTACCAAGCTGTATCTTTACGTTCATTGACACTGGCATAGCGCTCGCGCATGTCGTGATGTTTGTTTTCATAACGCCAATTATTACGTTTTATCTACTGAAGGATTGGCATGCTATCGTTAACGCAACCGAAGCGCTTCTATGTAAGATTGCGCCAAGCTCAGTATTCGCAGTCATTCAACGCGTCAACGTAAATCTCGCCGCGTATATCAAGGGGCAATTGTTAGTGTGCATAATTCTGTCCATACTTTACTCAACAGGGCTTGAAATTATAGGGCTTCACGAAAGCGTAGTGTGTGGAATATTATCTGGCATATGCTCCATAGCTCCGTTTTTTGGTCCGCTCATCGGACTCATGGTGTCACTGGTAATGATGTTCGACGACGCTCCGGCGACGTATCAATATGTCAATGTAATATGTCTTTTCGCCATAATTCCGTTTATAGATTCAAACTTCGTCACGCCAAAATTGATAGGCCGTAAAACCGGAATTCATCCGGTCTGGTTGCTGTTCATGATCTGCGCTGCCGGTTCTGTATTGGGGCTTTCCGGGATCTTTATCGCTGTTCCGGTAGCGGTCGTACTGTCCACAATCTGCAAGGAATGCATGCGGAGAATACGGCCCGCAAATTCGTCAAGTTCCCAATTGTAATTGAGGACTTGATTATACCTTTCTAGCTGATTTACCCTTGACAGGCGCCGGGGTTAGTCCAACAATCTGAAGGTTAACCTCCTTCTTAAACTGATTGAACTTAACGAGCTTAATACCGGTAAGTTTCTGTGGATCTTGTTTAACAAGTAGCAGCGGGTTAACGTATTGCCCGCAGCGTATTACCTCGTAATGGAGATGCGCTCCTCGAGAGTTGCCGGACTCTCCGCTGTATCCTATTATCTGTCCTCTTGATACTCGCTGACCGCTTCGCACTACGATTCTGCTTAAGTGTCCGTACGCCGTGCTGATTGGGCCGCCGTGCTGTATGTTGACGTACTTTCCGTATCCTGCGTAATAAGACGCAATTCTAACAATCCCGTCTGCGGCCGCGCGTACGGGGGTGCCGATCACAGCCGACAAATCCACTCCGGTATGGAGCTTGACCCGCCCGTTCGTCGGGTTGCGTCTCATTCCAAAGGGGGACGTAACCTTCATACTACAAAGCGGCGGGGCCAGCATTGATTTGGTAGCCGCTAACGCGCTTATGACTGCTCCGCCCTGATCCACATATTCATTTTTCCCATCATGCGAAAATTTATATATTCTCACAATCTTTCCATTGATCAGTATAGATGCATAAACCAACTCGGGCTCCTTTGCGGGGCTACCGTCCTCTTTATAAAAATCTCGGTATAAAAACTCAAAACTGACAGCCGACTTTGCTCCTCTGATGTTGACTATCTGCGCCAGATTTCTTAGAGCCTCCCTGGCAATTTGTGATTTAACTCCGCTTCGTCTCAAAGAACCATTAGGATCTTTTGGAGAAATTACGCCAGAAATGCTCCGCGTTACTTTCTTTATTGGGATAGCGACCTTAGACGCTTCATAGCCAGAGCGCGCGCGTTTGACAACAATTTTTGAATCGTACGAATTTGGAATCTCAATAGCCTCTACTCGAAAGCCGTCAACATTATCTTCTGGGACGTACCCGCGTACTGTAATTTCATTTCCTACTTTCAGATTTTTCAGATTGAAAACCTTGGAAAGTTCCTTAGATATTAAGTGAGAATCGATCCTGGAAACTCCGATTTCACCGAGAATAGACGCGATCGAATTTCCGTTTCGCACAATAATTTTGCGTATCCCAGTGGTTGCCGCATTATCCGCAGGCGCTCCGCTACGTTGCGCGGCATTGTCATTACCGCCCTTTTGTTCGTTGGGAGTATCGCTAGTTTTCTCGTCCGTAGCACCGCCGTCTTCCGGAGTCGCGTCAACTGCCCCAGGCGCGTCGTCAGTATTACCAACGATCTCGTCGTCATCTTCAATATCCTGAGTGTCTCGAAATTGCGCGTCATCATGAAAACCTACCGCCGTATTTGGAGAGAACGTCATGTACTCCGCTATCGCTATAGCTGACGCTATAGCAAGCAGACTAATGCTCAGAAAATGCGATCTTTTAGCCACCACCTATTTTGGTTCCTTATAGCGTTTGCTCAATAATACGAAATCATCGCGCGAGTAAAACGCAACTCGCGTATTCAAAGAAACTTACCTGACTCCGAGCAACGCGTGCCACACCTACCGGTGATAATACAAAAAAAGGGAACGGAGCGCAAGGAGGACGGACAAAGTGGATTGCCAAATTAATATAGATTAAATTT
>JAIRYU010000029.1 GCA_031267545.1 Holosporales bacterium
GAACGACAAGCCATCATAATTGCTAACGGATCTGCAATGGGCGTCATGATTCACAGCATGTCATCCAATTCTTTAAAATCAAAGAGGTCTATATATAACAATATCAAAGCTGGAGACATTAAAAATTTTGTGGATCATGGAATTTTTATAGGACGTAGAATGGCCGAGAGTCTCGGACTCGACGTTGGGGCTTCAATAAAATTATTTATTCCGGATGGAATAGTGACGCCATTCGGCCACCTGCCGAAGGATGAAGTTTTTACGGTGGGCGGCATCTTTGAAATCGGTATGAGCGAGTATGATAAAAATATAATAATCATGCCGCTGAAAACTGGCCAGCGATTTTTCAACGACGGAGACGGAGTATCGCAAATTGAGGTTTTTGTCAGTAACGCAGAAAAGGTGAACGCGATATCTAATAAAATAGCTGTCTCGCTAGGGAAGGATTTTTCGGTTTTAGACTGGCAGCACTCCGATGCAAGCATATTTCATGCGGTTGTCGTCGAAAAAAATGTGATGACCCTGATTCTTAGCATCATCGTGTTGGTTGCGATGTTTAATATCATCTCCGGCCTTACGATGTTGACTAACAGCAAAATCCGCGACATTGCAATTCTCAAAACGATGGGAGCGACCAGGCAGTCTATTTCCAAGATTTTTCTCATGATAGGGATGACGGTTGGTATTTTGGGAACTGGATTGGGGGTTGCTATCGGGCTTTCCGTATCGCTGAATATCGATAGAATTAAAGGTTTTTTGGAAAAACTTTCGAACACGGAACTTTTCAATGAAGAAATCTATTTTTTATCGAAAATGCCATCAAGGACAGATTGGAATGAAGTCGCTTGGATAGCGCTTCTATCGCTGGGACTATCGTTACTGGCGGCTATGTATCCGGCTAGGAAGGCTTCGAAGTTGGATCCTGTGGAGGCTCTAAGAAATTAGATCGCCTTCAAAATCAACGCAATATTATTTTTAGGAAGTTTACTCGTTCCTTAGTAAGTTTGCTATTTCGTCAACCGACATTTTATTCGACCTAAGTTGCTCGTCTCTAGAGGCATGCGACGGCGGCGTTTTTCCGGCATTGACGAAGTTCGTTTTTGCGATGATATCAAACCGTTTGGTTGAGGTGAGTTCGTTCAAGATGACGTTTGAAAGTCCGCCAAAGACTCCTTCCTCCAGAACTAAGATCCTGTTATGAGTGTCTGCGTATTTATAAAATGTTACGAAATCAAATGGGGAAATTATCCTCGCATCGAGAATCGTGGGGCTCTCCTGGAGTAGCCTCGCCGCGTTGAGTACATTCGATAATAAGTCGCCGCTTGATACGACTAACGTGCCGCTTCCCTCTGTAACCGCTCTGCATTTCAAATTGAATGTCCTACAATCGCAACTTGGCGCTGCAGCCTCGGCCTTTGGGAAACGTATGGCAATTGGCGACGTGATATCTCCGGCTGCAAATTCGACCATGCTTTCAAGATCGATTGCGGAAGAAGGCGCCATGATCGCGATGTTCTCAAAATTTTGGAGTAGCGCTAAGTCGTACAATCCAGAGTGTGTTTTCCCATCTTTCCCCGGCAGTCCAGCCTTATCGATTATGAACCTCACCGGTAAATTTGGAAGGACAACATCATGATAAATCTGATCGAATCCTCGCTGGAGAAATGTCGAATATATGCATACAAACGGCTTGAAGCCTTGCGATGCAAGCCCGGCGGCGAATGTTATTGCGTGTTCCTCTGCGATACCAACATCAAAAAATCTGGGTTTAAACATCGAAGCAAAATTCGCAAGACCGCAGCCGTTTTTCATGGCGGCAGTTATGCAGACTATTCTCTCGTCGCGAGCCGCCAACTCTACGATCTTTGATCCGAAAATGTCGCAGTATTTCAGAAATCCATCAGATTCGATGCCATGGAGGTTAGTAGGGTCATTCTCCGCCGGCGCGTATCCATACCCTTTTTTGGTTGTCGTATGAATGATGACTGGTTTGTAATTCGCGACGTCTCTAACGTTTTGCAAGACGTTAATTAACCCAGCCAGGTCGTGCCCGTCGATTGGTCCTATATACTGGAATCCGAACTCCTCAAATATGTTATGCCCGCTCATAATAGATACTGCGTTCTTTACTACGCGCTCAATCGTACGCGACATCTTGCTCGGTAACATACTGAGTAATCGGCTTATGCGTTTCCTAAACATTAAACTACCCCTAGACGAAAGCAATTTAGAAAGATATCGACGCATTGCTCCTACAGACTCCGAAATTGACATTTCGTTGTCGTTTAATATGACCACGAAGTTTCCGACTCCCTCCGCATTATTTATGGCTTCATATATCATCCCTCCGCTCAATGAACCGTCTCCAAGAAATGACACTACGCTAAATTGGGAGTTACTAAGGTCCCTGGCCCTTGCAATTCCAAGAGCGGCGCTCAATGAAGTGGATGCATGGCCGGATATGAAATGGTCATATTGGCTTTCAGATGGGTCTGGAAATCCGGAGGCTCCCCCAGCGTTCCTCAGTTTCTTCATGAGTTCTCTGCGTCCTGTAAGCAACTTATGAGCATACGCCTGATGGCCAACGTCAAAGACAAACTTATCAACCCCACAGTTAAACGCGTAGTGAGCGGCAACGATAATTTCAACGGCCCCTAGGTTAGAGCCGAGATGTCCGCCATTTTTGGCCGTGATATCTATAATCTCCGCCCTTAGCTCAGAACAAAGCGTCCGTAGCTCTTTCAAGGTCAAACCTTGTAGAGCGGAAGGAGCGGTAATATCGTCAAGTATCATCAAGCGAAATTAAACTGATCGAATTCGTATCGTTGCACACAGGACTGTCATACAGATTTTTGCCGTATTTTGCAAGCCCATAACTTGGCTTCCATCCATTCGTTTCAACGTTTTTCTGTGGTTGGCCATCGGCTGCCCGGACCGCGACCTCTCTCGGGACTCTGCTCTTTGTTTAGGCGCCAGGCGGTCGTGGGAAGCACATGGCTGCGTATCGGAAGTAGTCGTTGTTATATAGTATCCCCCCGCCTTTCCTTGCTATTTTTGACCTACTCAATCTCTTCCATAGCTCTTCTACCGGACCGTTGCACACGTCCACTCGCGGCTTGAACTCCTCCGGGGCCGACTTAACCCTCTCAACATAGAAGTCGCGTAGCTGATCCAGCTCCGACTGCGCCGCTTTGAGTATGTCATCTTTCAGCCCCTCCCATATTGCGGCTTCGACTATGGACCTTCTAGCTGGGGGCATCGCTACGCCGCTCATCGCCTGCATAAAGGTTGTTTCCGGCTCTTCTTTCCGCTTCTCATCGGCTGCTGCGAGGGCCATCCTCAGGCTCATTTGGAGAGCAAAGGCATCTTTCCATCGTCGCGTTATCTGGTTCGCTGCGAGCGTCACACGATCCCGTATGTCGGATACCTGTGTTTCCTGCATGTACCGATCTATCATACTCCCTCTGGCAGCTCTATGATACAAGCGACGGCCCCATGGCACTTGCGCGAGATCTGCGACATCAAGTTTGGTAAATAACGTTCCACCCGAGACTCTCTCCACACATACCATTGCCGTTTGTGTATTTGGCGCAGCGGCTGGAGTGATCAAGCTCGCCTCTTTTGTTCCATAATCGTATATGCGTACGGCTTGCTGTAGCCTATCCGCTACTATGTAGGGCGTTTGTGGGGCGGTTGTTGCCATGCCCACAGCTTCTCCCGCTTCGACCCCGACCTCGGTCTCGTTAACGTAGACGGGATATGCCATTGTGTGGATCATCCACCTGACTTGATTTGAGTTCGGTTCCTTTGTTGGAGTCACTGTTAACAGAGACGGCGGGAACGCAGTTGGGATATTTGGCGCGCATTCCGACGCAATTTTTGTGTCAATCCAGCTCATCGTATTGAATTGCGTTCTGGTTCTGCCCAGTTCGCATAGTTGTCTCGCATTTACGGCCGTCATCAGCGCTATGGCTGAGTCTGTTAGTCTCATCCAGTCTTTTGCTTTTCCCTCGTTGCCTTCTCTGAGGGATTCTGGCAGCATGTCTTGAAGATTCATTTCCATTAAGGCTACTCCGCTTTTGACGGCGTCGTCTATTGTCCGATTCCGGTCTATGTACATTACTTCGGCGGAGACGCGTATAAGCGTTCGCAGCGCTACCCCCATACTTCTCATTTTGTATCCGTTTATATGTCTCTGTACAAGGCGCGGCATCATTGCGTATGTACACGTTGGCATCCTATTTAGAGGATTATGCTCGAGCTGAGAGCTCCAATCACCCGCCTGTAGGCACAGGTCTATGGCTAGCTTCGCTTGGCGGATCCTCTTTTCCGAATCCCACTGCTCCGGGAATCGCGCAGCGTTATGCCACGTCTCCCCCTTCGCTTTAGCGATACGATCCAACACAGTAGAATGTGGCGGGGTGTCTTTCCTGCTCCACGCTTCAATTATTCGCATGGGGGTTGAAATTGACTGCGTACTGAATTTGAGTTCCGGAGTTACTATGATCTCTTTGATACCGTAGTTCAGTGAACATAGACGCGCGTCGCCTTCTTGGAGAGCTAACATTAGCCAGTTTTTTGTTTTTGAGCTCACCTTTCCGTTGATGGCAGCTCTTAGTTGATATTTACTCGTCAACGCTGCGAGGTTCATGCCTATTTTATATATGGTCTTCGCGGCTAATTCTCTTTCCGGCATTTGCATTTCCGTCACCCGGCTCTCAATTTCCAAGACACGCCGTACGTACGCATTTACTGCGTCCTGGCCCTCAAGTCTGTCGAAATCATCGATATTGTAAAGGGGCGCTCTATCCGGCGGTATATCGAACCGCTCTATGTCTTCGTTTATTACCTTAGTCCTGTATGTTCGACCACCCACCCTTTCCCATCTTCTAGGTTCTGATTGTCCGGCGTGGGGGGGGCTGCCCCATTTCCCTCCGACATTATGCTCGCTGCCAGAACTACTGTTGCACAAAGAAACTTCCGCATTATACACCGCCTATGTATTTTCATTACACTTTTCACTATGTTCAGTATAGCATAACTTCCAGCCGCCCGCTAGGTTTTTGTATCCCTGTAGCGCGGAAAAGAATAGCGCGCCGTTATTGCCGTTGGCCTTGTGATATATAATTGAATGGGTTCATCGATTTCGGATTAAACATATTTCTATAATCCAAGATAATCGGCTTTGAGTTGGGCGGCTTATTCATGAGTTCGCGAACCTTCTTAAGGTTAATGGACAGAAACTCGTTCCAATTAGTCATAATCACAACTATGTCGCTTTGGCTAATTGCGTCATACACAGATTCCGCAACTTGAAAATTTTTGTTTTTACTAATCTCTGCCGGAATACGGCGATGCTTGCCGCCAGACGGCTTAAATAGCGGATCATAAACGCATACTTCAATATGTCCTTCGGACAGTAAGTCGTTGATGATAAAAACGCTTGGAGATTCTCGAATATCGCTCGTCATAGACTTGAACGAGAGCCCTAAAATTGCCACTTTTTTCCTCGTTTCGGCGGACGGAGTTTCCACGTCTGCGTTACCCAGTAGCTTCATAATCCTTGGCTTAATTGACGCTATCCTGAGTTTGTTACT
>JAIRYU010000014.1 GCA_031267545.1 Holosporales bacterium
TGACGATATTTTTTACGACGATCTTCCAGATTACGCGCGGATTATGTGTTCTATATCTTCGCAGTCAGAATTTGGAAACGTCGCAATTTCGGCGCGGTATAAGGAGAAGAGTAACGGCGACGTAAAGACGCTGTCCTACAACCTGTATGACGGATCTGCAATTAATATGACCGGATTTGTATCGTCAATCTCAGTCACTGCAATCGATATACTTCCGGAATTTGGAATGCCTACCGATAGTAGATTACAAATCTACATATCGGAAAACAGAGTCATATATACCAAGCGCTTCAGAACGCAGACAACCCCGACAACTATCGAAAACTTCGTTGATCGCGATTCTCAGGAAACTGGGATTATTCACACAAAATCTAAAGCTCACAGCTTTGCCGGAAGTTATTTTAGCGGCATTAAGCTCGCGGACATACAGCCGTATTTGTTTTATGTAGGAACAGGATACCAGGCGAAACAGTACATAAGCGTAGTATCTGCTAGCGACGTAGTAAGATTACGAAAGGTATCGTTAGCCCCTGGAGTTTCCCAGGATTTACTATCAACCCTGGAGGACGACATTTGTAATGGTAAACTGTTGATTTCGCTTCCAGATTACAATACGACTTATAAATCAGTATCCGCTCTCAAGGAAACTGTGACGTCAGACATATTCCAGATCACATTTAAACGGGAGGATAGCAATGGATAGAGATATAGAGATCATGGCGAAGACGATCTATGGAGAAGCTCGCGGCGAGTATAAACTTCCAAACGGAGGCATTAACTCGCTTATAGCAGTCGGCAACGTCATTATAAATCGAACAAAGCTTTCAAAGAAAAGCGCTGTTTTTGAATGCTTAAAGCCATACCAATTCTCATGTTGGAACAATGGCGATCCAAACGGATTAGCCATACGTAACGTATCGCCTGGAAACATAATCTATGGCAAGTGCTTCATCGTTGCAGGCAGGCTGCTTTGCGGAGATCTGGAGGAGGACGTTACGAACGGCGCCACACATTACTACAGCGCTCGCATGCGTTCGCCTCCGTTTTGGGCAATTAACAATCAACCAACCGTTCAAATTGGAAATCACATCTTTTTCAACCTATCTCACAAAAGATCCGCTATCCATAAGATATAAACGCTACGCGACTGCTTCGCTTTTCTGTTACAATGTTGGAAACAAGCTTTATAAGTGGCAGTCCAAGAATGAATGCAAAACTGCTGGCTAGCGTTAAAGAATGGGGATGGACGTTGCTCGCGCTGATTACCGTGAGTTGTTTTCTTTTTCAGCCGTTTAAAATTCCGTCTGGATCAATGACTCCTACTCTTCTGGTTGGAGATTTCCTTATCGTAAATAAATACTGCTACGGATACTCTAACCAATCGTTTAGGATCGGAACTTTTACGCTTCCTCTTCCCAAGTTCTCGAAGAGGCTCTTCGGAGGTTCTCCTCCGAAGAGAGGAGATATCGTAGTGTTTAGGAACGAAAAAGACGGAAATAAAAACTACATTAAACGCATTATAGGCTTACCTGGAGACAAAATACAGATAATTAATGGCGTGGTTCACATTAATGATTCGCCAGCGAATCTGGCCCCGGACGGCGAATACTCGCTAATCGACGAAGACGGCGAGTATACTATCTTTAAAAAGTACATCGAGACACTCCCAAACGGATATCCGCACGTCATCATTAAAAAAGATGAGTTTGGAAGGGGGGGGCTCGATAACGTCGGGCCATTCGACGTCCCAGAAGATCACTATTTCATGATGGGAGATAATAGGGATAACTCGCAAGATAGCAGGGTTATAGAAATGGTAGGGTTCGTCCCGCTGAGCAACGTTATGGGAAGAGCCGAGTGCATATTCTTCTCGTCTAAATGCTCGATTTGGGAAGTGTTCAAGTGGCCGTTCTCAATGCGATTTGAGAGATTTTGCACTGCGCTAAAGTAGCCTAGAATGTCTGATGATCTGGAAAAGAAGCTTGGGTATTCATTTAAGGACAAATCGATTCTTGAGAGCGCGCTACATCATTCCAGCGTAAAAAAGTACGCCCTACAATTCGAACGCCTTGAGTTCCTCGGCGACAGAATCTTGGGCGCCGTCGTTGCCGAATATATATTTGAAAAATTCAGTGTCAAAGAAGGGGTGATGTCGAAGATGATGTCGGCGTTCGTATGCGCTGATTCGTGTAAGCGGATCGCCCTAAAATTGGGACTCGATAAATTCTTAGTTGCCGCCGGGAATCAGCTTCATACAAACGTAACGGTCCTTGCGGACACGGTGGAAGCCCTTATCGGCGCAGTATTTATCGACGGAGGGTATGACTCCGCTAAAATCGCGATCCTTCTTTGTTGGAGCGAAATTTTTAAAGGCTACGATGAAATGGATTACGATCCTAAAACTAAATTACAGGAGGTGTGTCAAAGAAAAACCGGGAGCCCCCCGCTGTATAGCGTGATATCCGTGACGGGTGATGATCACGCCCCCGTGTTCACTGTCTCAGCTTCAATTGGAAGCGAGACAGCGGTTGCAACAGGTTCGTCTAAGAAGAAGGCGGAAACCCTCGCCGCAAAACTCTTGCTCAGTAAGTTTAGCTATCTGTCGCTTAACGGCGCGTAGGGATTTTGATACGAAATAGCGAAATGTAGTAGAGATGTTGACGGCGAGGCAACAGACTTATCTTGTCTGGATCTACGTAATTTTCTGCGTACGCCACAGCGCCTGCCTCTCCTCCTCTGACGGAGTTGACCTATTCCTTGGAGCTGGCGGTTCGTATGGTTTCCAACTGGGAATGGATTTTTGTGGCGAAGGATTACAAGCGACAACAGGAGGCGGATTTTGGAAAAGTACGGATGGAAATTCCGAATATTTCAGATGGGCTGACGTTGCAGTCCAAGCGTCCTTCTGGACCTCTGGTTCCGATAACAATAACTCGTTAAATTCTTGCCGGCTTGCGAAGCGCGCAGATGCTATACACGACAAATCCAGCATGCATGTGACAAGCATACAAATGCCAGCTCCGCGGATTATTAAGTTTTGCATGTGAGACTCGATGTGAAAATTACTTCGCTGAAGTTTAACTGCGTCCGAATGATTTCAGTCAATATTTTTGACGTTTGTTATCTCTCTGTCTCTACGTATTTTTGCAACGGAAATCCATGTAAATTTAACATTAAACTTAATCAACCTAATTTTTGAAAGGAAAAACTAAATGTCAATATCAATTATTCAAGCAGCGTTGGCGCTTGCGCAATTTACTCCAAAGGTAGCCAGATGGTTATCTGGAACGAAAACTGAGTCCATATCAAAAAAGATAGTGGACATTGCAAAAACAGTGACCAATACAACCGATGAGTTTCAGGCCATCGAAAAACTTAAGGAAGATAAAAATATGTATTCCTTATTTCAACAAGCGCTTATTAATTCAGAGCGAGAAATTGAACTTGCTATGATTAAGGATAAGGAAAACGCGCGCTATAGAGATATAGCTATTATCAATTCCGGAAAACGTAACAAGAGAGCCGACGTTATGGCAATCTCCGCCGCGTTCGGCCTAACTCTATGTCTCGCCGTTATATGCATATTTAGGCGCGAACTTCCCGGAGAAGTAGTTGGAATCATATCAACAATAGCCGGGATTTTTGGATCTTGTCTCAGAGACGCGTATAACTTTGAATTTGGCTCGTCAAGAGGCAGCAAGGAAAAAGACCAGACCGTAGCGTCTATGCTACACAAATACAGTGAGTAATACGCTTCTTTCGGGATCGCGGGCGCATTGATCACTACGGCGCCTGCCCATCCGTTCTTTTCAGCGGGATGTCCGCATATTACCTAGGGCCTTGCATTCTCTCTTCTTATAAATGGCGGATTAGCCGTCTCATGCGCAAGAACTGGGTCATCTATCTGGTACGGCGCGCCTCCCCAGTATGGGTCCGGAGCAGCCTGTCCGGTCGTTCTTACCAACGGGGCCCAGGGGCGCGGATTTGCGATCCCAAGATTACGAAGATTACGAGCTTCTTCCCAGCGCCGTAGTTCGTCCGCAACAGGTCTATTTACAATTCCAGGCGCCGCATTCTGCGCTTGCGTTATT
>JAIRYU010000008.1 GCA_031267545.1 Holosporales bacterium
ACCCAGCTTAGTCGCGCAGATCATACTCCGCTGCGTGACGCGTTTATACGAGCGGTAGATGGTCAGCGTATCTGCGAGAGAGTTGTGGGAGGCGAAGTATTAAGGGATGGAGCGCCGTCGCGATTGCAACGGATAGCGGATGGAACAAAAATATCGGAACTAGCTCCGCTGAGAGACTTGAGGCAGATAAAGAACATTATAGATACATTCCCAATTAGAGAAAAAAGCGGGAAACTTGTAGTTAACGATATAATAGAGGCGGGCGTAAGGAGTGGAGTAGCGGATTACTACGAAAGGGGGAGAACAGGATTCACGGACCACGCGTATACGACAAGGGAAGCCGCCACAGTAATTCCTCTACTCAGAACCATTGCGACCATACATGGCCTTCAAGCCCTCGCGAGCGTAGGCATAGACGCAAGGGCGCCGCTGTGGACAGTCTCGAACCCCACGGAATTCAAGCGCCTGATAGAGACGGAAGAATGTCTACAGGTTATACGGCGAACAGCCACGTACTGGCAGCAGCTAGGGCTCGACGATCTGGTCCACTTGCTCGCGGGTTGTATCAGAGAATACGACGAAGAGATCGGCAAGTGGATAGTCACGGTGCTGGGCGAAAAGCCGTCGCTAACGAGGCACGCAACTTTTACGTTGAATGCACAAAAAAACGCGGGGTTGAGTAAACGCGCTAGAGAAGTGCAACGCGGCAAATACGCGTGAGCCTCGGAGTTGTCGATGCGAGCGGCAGTAGCCTGGTTCTGCAAATTTCACAAAAAGTTTACGGCCAGGCGATTGTGATAGAATGAGGCGCGCGCATGGGATTAGTTTTTACTCGTGAATCCATTCATACATCTTCGCGCACATAGCGCATATTCACTGTGCGAGGGAGCCGCGAAGACGGACGCCCTAATTTGCAGGTGCGAACAGCTGCGTATTCCGGCTGTTGCCATAACGGATACTAACAACATGTTTGGCGTTCTCGAATTTTCATTGAAGTGCGTTACGCGCGGAGTTCAGCCAATCCCAGGAACGTCGCTTGATCTCGCGGCTCGTGACGCGACCGCTCCGATTGTGTTGCTCGCGCAGAATGAGCATGGCTACAAAAATCTCATGAAGCTCATGACGCACTTCTATATTGGAAACAAAGACCGTACGTCGATCACACTAGAAAATCTGGCGGAGCTCAGCGGAGGAATCATAGCGTTGAGCGGCGGAGCTAGGGGAACGGCAGGGACCCTCTTCATGAATAACAAACGCGAGGAGGCGCTGAGCTCATTGCGAGATTTAAGCGCAATCTTTCAGGATCGTTTTTATGTAGAGATTTCGCGAATGAGAGAACCCGGAGAAAACGAGACCGAACCGTTTTTCATCGATTTTGCAATTCAGAACAATATACCGCTCGTAGCAACGAACGAAGTGTATTTCCTGGATAGGTCGATGCATGCCGCTCACGACGCGCTGATATGCATCGCCGACGGAACTTACCTAACGGCAGAAGAAAGGAGGAGGGTTACCGACGAACACTATCTCAAGACTTCCGACGAAATGTTCGAGTTGTTCAGCGACGTCAAGGAGGCCGCGGAAAACACATCCGTCATCGCGCGGAGGTGCTCGTTCTTCCCAGAGACCGTACCTCCTGTTTTCCCAAAATTTGAGGGTCTTTCTCCAGAGGAAGAAGCGGATGAGTTGGAAAGATCGTCGCAGGATGGACTGTTCCGCAGAATGTGCGTATTAAGCTCGTCCTCCGATACGGGCACAAAGCCGACTGTACCAGATCAATACGCCGACAGGCTGCGGTACGAACTTTCGCTAATCAAATCTACGGGATTCAGCGGATATTTTTTGGTCGTTTCTGATTTCGTGAGATGGGCAAAGGATAACGGCATTCCGGTTGGCCCGGGCAGGGGATCCGGGGCGGGGTCTCTCGTGGCGTGGAGCCTCAACATTACGGATCTAGATCCGATAAGATATGAATTGCTCTTCGAGAGATTCATCAACCCAGAGCGCGTTTCCCTCCCAGATTTCGATATTGATTTTTGCCAGGAACGACGCGACGAGGTTATAAGGTACGTACGGAACAAATATGGAAACGACAGAGTAGCGCACATCATAACGTTTGGAAAACTCCAGGCAAGGGCGGTTATCCGCGACGTTGGACGGGTAATGCAGATGCCGTACGGGCAGGTGGATAAAATTTCGAAGCTAGTTCCTCAAAATGCGGTGAACCCCGTAGACTTAACGCAAGCTCTAGAAGTAGAGCCGCTAATCCGTAGCATGATGGAATCTGACGATAATGTCGCGACCCTGATAAATACGAGTCTCCAATTAGAGGGACTGTATCGCCATGCATCGCTGCACGCCGCCGGTGTCGTTATTGGCAATGATCCAATCGACACGATGGTTCCGTTATATTCCGATGGAGAATCGGAGCTGGCAATCACGCAGATTAACATGAAGTATATAGAATCTGCCGGACTTATAAAATTTGATTTTCTGGGATTGAAGACTCTGACGGTTATTAAAAACGCATGTGACCTTATCAAAAAACACAGGGGACTGGATCTCGATATTTCTACGATTGATCTCGACGATGGCAATACGTTTAAACTGCTGTGCGACGTCGATGTGGTCGGTGTGTTTCAACTTGAAAGCGCCGGGATGAAGGACGTTATTCAGAAACTCAAACCGGACAACATCGAAGATATCATTGCTCTTGTGGCGCTATATCGCCCTGGACCAATGGATAATATCCCAACATATATTTCTAGAAAACACAAAATGGAGCAGGTTGAGTATATCCATCCGCTCCTCGAGCCGATTTTGAAGAGCACATACGGGATCATGATATATCAGGAGCAGGTTATAAAGGTAGCTCAAGAGATGGGCGGGTTCAGCCCGGGAGCAGCCGATATCCTGCGTCGCGCAATGGGTAAAAAAATTAAGGAAGAAATGGCAAAAAACCAGAAAGCATTTGTTGACGGCGCAAAGAAGAAAGGAATCAGCGCAGATATAGCCGAACAAACATTCGCCCTCGTCGGCAAATTCGCCGGGTACGGATTCAACAGATCGCATGCTACCGGGTACGCGTTGATATCTTACCAGACTGCGTATCTGAAGGCCAATTACAGAAGAGAGTTTTATATAGCGTCAATGAATGTCGATATCGTCCATTCGGAGAAGGTTTCTAAATTCGTCCAGGACGCAAGGCGGTCCGGCGTCGACGTACTCCCTCCAGACGTCAATATCTCTGACGAGTATTTTACGGCCGATGGAGATAACGCAATCAGATATGCGCTCGGCAGCCTGAAGGGGTGTGGGGTACTCGCCATGCGCAATATTGTTTGCGAGAGAGAAAAGAATGGAAAGTTTAAGGATATCTTCGACTTTTTCAGGAGGATTAAACTCGGCAAAATTTCATCGCGTTGCGTAGAGATTCTTGCGCTGAGCGGGGCGTTTGATTCGATACATAACAACCGTAGACAGATTGTTGAATCATTGGATCAGCTTTCAAAACTTGGCGGCGACGCGGAAGAATCCAAAGCCGGACAGAGATCGCTATTTGCCGCATATCCAACTTACGAATGTGAATTAAAGGAAGTTCAGGAGTGGAATGTTATCGAAAAATTGGATCACGAAATGAGCGCAGTCGGATTTTATCTCAGCGCTCATCCTATGGATATATACTCAGCTTTTCTCCATCGATTTAATATCGTACGTAGTAAGGAATTTCGAACGCGCGGTTGCGACGCAATAACTACGGCTGGCATTATTATCGCCAGGCAAGAAAGGTTTTCTAAGAACGGTCACCAGAAGTATGCATTTATTACTGTTTCAGATCAGGACGGAGCTTTTGAGGTTACTATCTTTCCGAAGCTGTATGCCGATGTGAAAGAGATTATAACGGTGGGCGCGGCGGTTTTAGTGGAGGCTGAGGTAAAGCAGGAAGCGGAGAATACGAAACTTCTCGGCCTTTCCGTAAGAAGCGTCGATTCCATAATACGGAAGCAAAGATTGTACATTTATCTCGATGAATCTGCCAACGTAGATGCGCTGAGCGATATGTTGAACGACCTCGAAGACGGCGACAACAGTATATCGTTCCTCGTTCCAAACGCTAATGGCCGAATGACCGAAATCGAAACAAAATACAAGAAGGCAATATCCATCTTTGACAGAGAAAAGATATCGAAGATACCGGGCGTTAGCCTCAACAAGTAAAGGCGAACTACTAATCGGAGACTAGATCGTCTTTCATATACGCTCCGACGATTGCGCTCCTGGCAACGAAGTCGGCGTTGTTGTTGTTTGCGCAGTCGGAGTGTCCCTTGACCCATTTCCAATTTACAGTACGGTCCTCTGTTAAGGCCGCAAGTTCTTTCCAGAAATCTTGATTTTTTACTGGCGCTCCAGACGCTGATTTCCAATTGTTTGTAAGCCAAGTTTTTACCCAGCTGGTTATCCCGTTTTTCACATACGAGCTGTCAGTGTACAGTATGATTTCTATGCTATCGGGCATCGCCTTTATCGCCTCAATTGCCGCTCTAAGCTCCATTCGATTGTTCGTAGTCATTTTCTCAAATCCGGAGATACACGATCGTTTGTCCCTGAAAACGAATATCGCGCCCCATCCACCGGGGCCTGGATTTCCCAAGCACGATCCATCCGTATAAATTTCGATGCGATCACCGGGCGTTAGGCCCTTCAAGAATTCGTCAAGTTCCACATCGCCTACGTCAAATTTTCCCTTCACCGTGCGTCCTCAAAAAAACATAATCAAATTTGCCGTTCTAAAAAATTAACACCTTCACCCGCATGTTTTTAATTTCACCGGGGACACTATGGTTCGTAGAAAACTCTACCTGCCGCCCAGGCGGTATGGAGCTGGCCTCCGGCTCGCTCGTCCATGACAATATTTCCGAACTCCCGTCGGAGACAATAACCTTAATACTGTTTATGCGGGCTGTTACCATGTCATCGTTTACCACGACCCCAGTTACTGTAATGTTAGCGCCAATGACAGAATATTTCACGTCCGCAACTGAAATTTTGGGGACGGAGCTTTCGAAGGTACGGCGAGCCTTAGAAATGATGTAGTCGTAAAACATGCCTCTATTAAGGTACAGCTCATACGCGCACGTTGCAATTACGATGAACACTGCGACTTTTGTTATATTGAACTTCCGGCGCTTAACGTTTCTGACAATTTTTCTTTTACCGGTAAGCGAAGATAGCCTATCAATCCGCGCTTGACGGTCGGCCGTGAGCGGAGCGTTGAATGCTAGATCTACCTCTGTGTTTTTGAGCCACCATTTTTTGTGACATTTATAGCACCTGAGCCACCACCCATATCCCAGATTTTCATCGCCGGACGGATTACGTAGCAACTCCGCGCCGACATTGTAGAGACAGCCACAATACGGGCATTTAACATTCACGTTGCAATACCACAACACGGAGGGCGCGTACCTATAATAATATATTTCAAAATGAAATTTTCAAGGATTTCGTATTTCATCGTATGGCGATATTGTTTATACTATGGTATACTGCCGGTATGGCTTGCCACGTTGGCGTTTATAGTAATTCGAAACAGTGATATTAAGATTTTGCAAATTTCTTGTATTGTTATTGGTTGGATGCGTTGTCACGTTTTATGTAATTAAAGTACAGAACACAGGCGATGACGTTACTGGAATCAAGGAGCTTTCAACTAACGGGCAATCAATCACCTTTAGGAGAAGCGTGAACGGCCAGCTTGTCATTGTTAAGGCTGACCGGGCGAGATTGGGAACTGGAGGGACTGTACGGCTAGAAAACGTTCGAGCAACCCTCAAAAAGAGAGATGGCGAGATGTTTATGAATTGTGACGTGTGTATATTTGATAAAAAGCGCAAGAAGGCATATTTGTCAAAAAACGTGATTATAAAATCAACCGACTTTTGCTGTAACACAGAGTCTGTGGTTGTTGATTTTGTGAGTAATTCGATCACGGGGAACTCCAAGCTACACGGGACGAAGACTGGGATGCGATTCACTTCCAGCGGATTTTGCATACGTCCTGACGGCCGGATAACCATGAACCGTATGAAGATAAAGGGGAGAGTGAAGAGGTGATTCAATTTTGGCGCGCTGTAATCCTATCTCTTGCCATTGCTATCTTTTGCACAAACGGATTGCCATCGGAGTACCTCGAGACGAGCGCCGATGAAGTATCGATAGACGTGAAAAACGGGACCCAAACGCTTACTGGAAACGTTGTTGTAACATACAACGGCAAAATTTTTAACGCGTCCACGATCGTTATTCGTCAGATCGGCGAAAGAATACAGGAGATTGTTGCCACAGGCGGTATTGTGTTTAACGACGATGGAACTACGGCTACGGCCGATAGATGTATGTACAATCGGAAGACCGTTGCTTTTTGCGGAAATGTCGTCGTTAGTAACGACGAATTTGGAACTGTTCATGCGAGTAACGCTACCTACGATCTTGCAACAAAAAAAATGAAACTTACATCGAAAGGTGTAGTACGATTGACGCTGAGTCCGAGCAGAGAAGCCAAGATTTTTAAGTAGTAAGCATAGATGTTGCTTGAAGCTCGCAATATATCGAAATCATTTAAGGACAGAGTTATTTTGAACGATGTAAGTTTATCGTTTAACGTAGGAGAAATAGTAGGACTTCTTGGGCCAAACGGGGCTGGCAAAACCACGTTATTTTTGATTCTGTCCGGGATTGCTAAAGCTACTTCCGGCGATATTGTGTTGGCCGGTAGGAAAATTACGTCGCTCAGGATGTATCAGAAAGCAAGAGCCGGTCTTGTATATCTACCGCAGGATCCGTCGATATTTCGCAATTTATCAGTAGAAGATAACATTAGGGCAATCTTGCAAATTAGGAAGCTTCCAAGAGAGGATATCGAAACTAGCGTTAATGAATTGCTTGAGGCTTTTTCGATAGAGCATCTGCGTAAATCCAAGGCTACGTTGTTATCCGGAGGAGAGCGTAGGAAGCTTGAAATAGCTCGCGCTCTTGCAACTCGGCCGTCGTTTTTAATGTTAGACGAGCCGTTCTCCGGGGTAGATCCAATATCGATATGCGATATCGTAGAAATAATTAAAAATCTTAAAGCCTCTAAGATTGGAGTTATCCTAACGGATCATAACGTTGTGGAAACGCTGAAGGTTATAGACCGCGGATACGTCATTGCTGGCGGACGTATTTTAGCGGACGGACCGTCAAGTGAGATTTCTGAGAATAAGGACGTGAGAATGCGATATCTTGGCGATACGTTTACTAGAGCTGGCTGGTAAATTTATATCGTGTTTCTGACGTACTGCTATTGCGCGTAGTAATCGGGTTAAATTGGGTCGTCGTCGAATATGCCAGTTTGCGCAGTCGCTTTTGGGGCGATTCCGTTTGTGAAATTTGCAATGAAACTTTTTTCCCCGTACCACACTACGATTTCGTCCTTACCGTCGTCATTCTGTGATTTGATAATGATAGCCACCTTGTCGTCCTTAATGTCGGAATGAAATTCCGTAATACCAAGGGTTCTGTCGGTTGGCGATAGCGCTGATTTTCCAAAGCGCGGATTCATCCTATACAGGAGCGCCCTACCATTCCCGTCCTTCGAGTATTTTTCCATGACGCCAAGGTCCTTGAACGGCGCGTATCCATACGTATCTTTCATGGTTTCATTTTGTATACCAACATTACCGGACGTCGACGATGGGTATGGCAACTGGCCGTCATTCGATATGCAGTATGCAGCTATTGCCTTTACGACAAAATCGATGTTGCTCTGCGTTTTCTGATTAGCGTATATCTTGTTGAAAACATTGAGCTGCGTCATCACAACGCTGGAAATTATTCCAAGTATCAACAGGGAGATAGAAACTTCAATTAACGAAAATCCAGGCAGCGCAATTTTTCTTGTCACGAAAATTTGGTATCATGCGTTATGTTCCGACGAACAGTGTTACACAAAATTATGGATAATTCAGCGGCTATTTTTATTCCAGCCAGACTAGACTCTTCAAGATTTCCAAGAAAGGCGCTGTATCAAATCGACGGTAAGCCGATGATCGTTAGAGTGTTGGAACAAGCGCAGAAACTCGATTTATGCAGATGTTACGTGGCATGCTGCTGCGAGGAAATTAAAAAGGTTGTCGAAGGATACGGAGGGGAAGCTATCATTACAGATCCAAGCCTTCAATCCGGAACCGACCGCGTATTTGCGGCAGTCGAAACTCTGAAGCAAAAGCCGGAGTACGTTATTAATTTACAGGGAGACACTCCTGTATTTACTCCGCAGATACTAATTGATATTCTCGGCGCGTTAAAAGAAGACAAATCGATTGACATAACTACGCCGGCTGTATATTGCGATGACCGCTCTAAAATAATTGATAAAAATGTAGTAAAGGTTGTGTTTGACGGTATGGAAAACCGAGCTTCGGGAAGAGCTGTTTACTTTTCGCGTTCGCCTATTCCGCATGGCGCTTCATTCGTTTATGCGCACATCGGTATGTATGCGTACAGGTACGATAGTCTCAGAAAATTTGTATCTCTTCCGCAGACGTTCTGTGAGAAGACGGAGAACTTAGAACAACTTCGCGGACTCCAAAGTGGACTTAGCATACGGGTTGTTCCTGTCGACGGCATTGCTCTATCTGTCGATACCGAAAGAGATATTGAGGCCGCGCTCAGGGCTATTCGATCTTGACGTTAATACGAAGCGGAGCAGCGCTATGGAGCTCTGGCGTCATAAACTCCAAAATGCGGGGGCAACAAAAAAATTGCTATGGGCGTAAAAATAATTTGCATATTCCGAAAAGCATGACATATCCTGGTTATGGATCGGGGGGAATGGTGGTCGCAACAGGACTCGAACCTGTGACAACCGCGATGTGAACGCGGCGCTCTACCAACTGAGCTATGCGACCGATCCGATACCAATGATATCACATAAACTCCCGATCGCGGACCAAAAGTCTTTAATCTCAACAATATTTTTTAAAAGGAAAAAATCATGAACATAAATGAACTAAGGCCATCGTTGCCTGAAAACCCGTTTGACGTTAAAAAGTTTGCGGCATTTCTGAAAGGAGATGGCGAGAAGAGCGAAACTGTAGCTCTCCCTGCGGCAATTGCGAACTCAATAGCGTTAAAAATCAGTACGCTGAGTCCTATTCGGCGACTTGCGAAAGTTACTACAACATCTGGCGATCGGCTTGACGTTGTAGTCGATACGAAAGATTCGCAGTCGTCGGGATGGATTACGGACGAACTAATTAAGTACGATGATATCTCGTCAATTTCGAAGGTTTCTATCTACTTACACCAACTCTATGCGAAGCCGAGGGTAACGCATGCCCTTCTTGAGGATCACACAACAAATGTGGAAGAGTTTATTAACGAAAAAATTACGACGCAAATGGCGTCTTCAGAAAATGAGGCATTCTTATTTGGAGACGGAGT